>NZ_DS022299.1:699215-832768 GCF_000153825.1 Synechococcus sp. RS9916 | reverse complement strand
GAACAGGGTGCAAGCCCAGATCACTGTCCTCCCATTCCTGAGTGGTTTGGGACCCCAGGGGCAGGGCAACCATGTAAGGGCGATTCAGCCGCTTGAGTGCATGAGCGAATTTGGGGTGGTCCTGACGCGCAGGACCACCCACAAGAGCGAAGCCGGTCAGTGACACCACGCCGTCGACGAGTGACTGTTCGGGGTTGAGGGGGTCGTAGAAGAAGGTGTTGACCGGCTTGGAGAAGTCAAGACCGCCGCAGAAGATCGGGAGGACGCGAGCACCACGGAATTCCAGTTCCTGAATCACGGCCACGTAGTGGGCGTCATCACCAGTCACGATGTGACTGCGTTGAAGCACAAGGCCAATCACAGGACCTTTGCGGGCTTCATCGCTGAGATCCTGGCGACTCGCAGTCCAGTTGAGGTATTCCTTCAGATCCTCAAACATGGTTGGGGCGAGCGGGTGCCAGATACCCAGATCAGGGAACACCTCCGGGTCTGCCACCTCCAACTCGGGGCGATTTTCACCCTCAGCTGCTGGGAAGACGTATTTATCCGCAAGCATCAAGAGGAAATTGCGGAGGTTGTCTGGGGTGCCACCCAGCCAGTACTGGAAGCTGAGCATGAAGCTGCGAGCATCCTGAGCCTTTTCGACAGGCAGGTACTTCAACACCGTCGGAAGGGTGTTGAGCAGCTTGAGCATGGCGTCTTGGAAGCCTGCTCCCCCCGACTCCTTCCGCTTTTTCATGAAGCCGGCAATGGCGCTCTTGCTTTGGCCGAGCTGCGCCATGGAGAAGCTGCCGAGCTTGTTCAGGCGCATCACCTCGGGCATCGAGGGGAAGACCACAGCGGCTTTCAGCCGATCACGGTGGGGGGTGACAGCGTCAACCACCTTTTGCGCCAGATCTTCAATAAAGATCAAGGAGGCCACGAACACATCGGCCTGGGCGACATCGGCGCAGAAGTCTGCGTAATTGTCGGGATCTCGAAGCTCTTCGATCAGATAGCCGCTCAGGTCGATGCCCAAAGGGCCGTTCTGGGCGTTGAGGCTTGTTGCGGCCTGCGTTAGCGCGTTTTGATATTGCGGTTCAAGCACCACATACACAGCCTTCATGACTGATGTGTGGTTGTTGGGTTCAGCAGGAACGACGCGGCGATCAGAAGAGCGAACCTGCGTGAACATCAGCATGGATTGAGCTATGTGAAGACACTACGAGAATGAAGGCCCTGTCGCGAGTTTCGGGTTTAAGGCGTTACACAGTCGTTGCTTAGTAGGAGTTTCCGATCCGCCACTGATTTTTCAGGGCATCGGGCATGATTCGAACTCTGTGTTGTCCCATCGCCATGACTGAGGCTCCCACGGCCGATCGAATCCATGTGGTTGTTGCTGGAGCGCTGGGACGGATGGGCGCTGAGGTGATCAAGGCCGTTGTTGGTGCAGAGGATTGCCAGCTGGTGGGGGCCATCGACACCACTCCCGGCAAAGAGGGTGTTGATGTTGGAGAAGCTCTTGGCTTGGGCGTTCTCAATGTTGCGGTGACCGCGGATCTTGAAGGCTGTCTTTGTGCTGTCAGTCAGGCCCTGCGTGACAAGGGTCCTGGAGCGGGGGCTGTCATGGTTGATTTCACCCACCCATCGGTCGTCTACGCCAACACCCGAGCGGCTATTGCGTATGGCGTTCATCCCGTGATCGGTACGACGGGGCTGTCTCCGGAACAGCTCCAGGACCTCCAGGTGTTTTCTGAGAAAGCGTCCGTGGGCGGTGCCGTTATCCCCAATTTCTCTGTGGGCATGGTGTTGTTGCAGCAAGCCTCTGCCGCTGCTGCTCGCTTTTACGACCATGCTGAGCTCACCGAGTTGCATCACAACCGCAAGGCGGATGCTCCCAGCGGTACCTGCATCAAAACAGCTGAATTGATGGAGGAGCTGGGTAAAACGTTCAATCCGGCTGAGGTGGATGAGCACGAATCCTTGGAGGGCAGCCGCGGGGGGGTGCGTCCCAGTGGCTTGCGGTTGCACTCTCTGCGTTTGCCCGGACTGGTGGCCCACCAAGAGGTGATGTTTGGAGCCCCCGGTGAGACGTATACCCTCCGCCACGACACGATTGATCGCTCCGCTTACATGCCTGGGGTGTTGCTGTGCATCCGCAAGGTGCGTCAGCTTGGGGCACTGGTTTATGGCCTTGAACGGCTGCTCTGAACTCTTGCTCCCGTTCCGTTGTTCTGATTCATGCTGATTCCCCTGAAGCCCGGAGAACTTCAGCGCCTGATTCCGGCGGTGGGTACCAGCACGCAGTTCGCGGCATGCCTGGGCGATCCACGAAAGATTTTGCAGCGGGTGATGATCGCTGCGATTGGCGGTGTGATCAGTTTTCTGATCTACAACCAGGCGCAGCTCGGCAGCCGCTGGGGCCCCTTCTGGCTCTTGCTCAGCGTCGTGTTCTTCCTCTACGTGCTCTGGGGGCCGATCCTTGAGGCAGGTCGCCGCAACGCGACACTGCGCCGATTCCCTGCTGCAGCGTTGTTTGAGGGCGAAGTGGCCGATGCATTTACCCAGGAACGGGTCGAAAGTCGTCGGGAGCAAGCCAACAAGCGTGGTGATCTGGAGTTGGTGGAAAATCGCCGCACGTGGCTCGTGCTCGAGTTGGCGGATGAAGACGGTTATCTGGGCCGCGTCAGTTTTCCGATGACCAAACAACATGGTCAGATCCGCCCCGGGGCGCGTATTCGCTGCCTTGTGCTCAGTGAGCGAAATGATTTTTCGCGCGTTGCTGCTTTAACGGATGCCTGGCTGCCTGGACTGCGGCTCTGGGCAGGCGATTATCCCTTCTTGCTCAGGCCAGCCTTTGAAGAGCTGTGCCAGATCCGCCTGAGCGGACGACGCCAGCGCTAGCCCAAACCGCTGGAGCCGAGGCATCGGCTTCGCAAAGTTTCGTAATATTGGGTTACAATGCTTAAAGGCGAGATCGACTCATGACTCAGTCCACTTCTTCCACCGCTCCCGTGATCCGCGGTGCTTCCGTCACCACAGAAGACGGTGGTCGTTTGAATGCTTTTGCCACAGAGCCCCGCATGGAAGTGGTTGAAGTGGAAAGCGGTTGGGGCTTCCATGACCGTGCTGAGAAGCTGAATGGTCGGATGGCCATGCTTGGTTTCATTGCACTGCTCGCGACTGAGTTCGCTTTGGGTGGTGAGGCCTTCACTCACGGTCTGCTGGGTCTGGGCTGATTGGATGGTTGGAGTTTGAGCACCACCGGTGCTTCATTCACCCCCTATGGCTGGTTCGTCTGCTCACATCCTTGAGCAGTCTTTGACCGACAGGGAGCCTGTGAGCTCCTTGTCGGTTTCCGTTTGTGGAGCGGGTCCCACAGGAGCCTTGCTTGCCCTTGGTTTGGCCTCATTGGGCTGCAACGTTGCGCTTTCCGATCCTCTGTCGATGGACCAGATCGCATCGCGCAGTCGTGCCTATGCGATTACCCATTCGTCCAAGCGTCTGCTGCAACGCCTCGACCTTTGGTCTGAGCTGCAACCCCACTTGGTTCCTTTCACCAGGTTGCGCCTTGAGGATCAAGGCGTTAATCCCCGGGTTTGGTTCGATCTCCATGACCTGGCCCCTGTCAATCGGGGCGCGGGGGCCATTGGTTGGATCCTTGATCACAAGCCTTTGATGCAGTTGCTCATGGAGCGACTGCAATCCCATCCAGGACTTTCCTTAGAACTTGGAGAGACGGTGACACCTGATCACCCCTCTTCGGCGCAACGGTTTGACCTGCAGATCGCCTGTGATGGTCCCCGCTCACCCCACCGCCAGGCCTGGGGGTTTCCTTTCTGGTCGATGCCCTATCGGCAAGGTTGCCTGACGATGAAAGTGCTGTTGCGCGGGGCTGTCCCGGCGACGGCCTATGAAATCTTCCGCAGTGAGGGTCCCTTTGCCGTGCTGCCGCTGGGGGGGCAGATCTTCCAGTTGGTTTGGAGCGCCCCCTTCAACCGCTGTCGTGAGCGGGCGTCGTTGGAACCAGCAGCTCTGCTCGATCGACTGGCCACGGTGCTGCCGGAAGGGATGAACCCTGATGCCTTGCTCGATCAGCCGATGGCGGTGCCGCTTCAGTTGAGCTTGGCGCCCCAGTTGGGGCGTGGCCGCCGTCTGTTGGTCGGGGAAGCTGGCCATCGCTGCCATCCGGTGGGTGGTCAAGGTCTCAACCTTTGCTGGCGTGATGTCAGTGATCTGCTCGATCTGGTTGCACAACAGCGCAGCCAGCAGTCATCGCTGTCCCGTTTGGTCCGCCGTTACAACCGCCGCCGGCTTCCTGACCTTGTGCTCATTGCTTTGGGCACGGATGCACTGCTGCGTCTGTTTTCCAATCGCTTCGGGCTACTGCTTCCCTTGCGAAGCCTTGCTTTGCGGATGCTGCAACACCTACCCGTTTTGCGCAGGCTTTGTCTTCAGGCGATGAGTGATGGCCCGATGACAATTGGTCGGCCTTCGCCACAGTGGGGGGAAGGAGGTGGACGTCATGGTGTTCAGCAGTGATCCCCAGCCCCAAGACTCCCCAAAGCTTCTGCGTTTCCTGCGGGAGAAACTGGGCCTGAGCGAGAACGCATTGCAGTTAGGGCAACGCCAGGCCGAGTTGGAGCAAGCTCCGCTCCCCGTGGTGTTGTGGAGCTTTGGCTTGCTCACCCTGACGCAATACCAGCAGGTGCTGGATTGGGTGCAAGATCAGGAATAAATCACCAGGGATTCCACTGGAGTGGCCTGCGGCAATTTTTCTCGCCCCGCCAGTGCGGCGAGTTCGATCACAAAGCTGCAACCCACCAAGTCTCCGCCTGCCTGGCTGATCAGCTGAGCTGCTGCTGCTGCTGTGCCTCCTGTTGCCAGCAAGTCGTCCACCAACAACACCTTGGCTCCCCCTTGAAGGGCATCGGCATGAATCTCGAGGCGATCGGTGCCGTATTCCAGGGCGTAGTCGATGCCGAGGATCTCACCCGGTAATTTCCCGGGTTTGCGCACTGGCACAAATCCCAACTTGCGGTCTGTTGCTAGGGCGGTGCCGACAATGAAGCCTCGGGATTCGATGCCCACGATCAGGTCGGGTTGAAGTCGCTCACAAATGGCCCCCATCTGATTCATCACAGCGCGCCACCCCTCGGGATCACGCAGCAAAGGAGTGATGTCGCGAAACAGAATTCCAGGCTTGGGGAAATCAGGAATGTCGCGAATTAGTGGTTTTAGATCCAACGAAGGGTGACGCGGAGGCCTCAGTGCTGGCATCATCGCAGCCATGACCGACGCCACTGCTTCCCCTGAGCTCGCGGCCCCTAGCGGCGTGATTGCACCTGACACCTCAACGGTTCTCAACCGCCGGGGGCTGGAACGGCTTGATCTGCTTTTGCTCACCGTGGAAGCCCTGGATCTCAACGGTGGTGAGGCCATGCTCTGGGCGACCCAGCAACTGGGCTTTACCGACCTGTTCCCCAATCGCGTCGAACTTTGGAAACGTCGCTGCACCAACCCGCTCCGACGTTCCACCCGCCGAACGCCCCTGAGTGGAGCTGAAATCGAGGCGCTGATTCGCGTGGTCTGTGCCATGGCTGACCGGCTCTATCCCATGCTTCACCAGCTGCTGTCCAGTCGGGAGCCTGAAGAACTCACGCAACAACGCTGGGCCTTGGTCGACCAGCGCCTGCGGGATCTGATTGCTGAACGCATGAACCTGCGCCGTTGCGCCGTTCAACATCTGCTGGAAACCGAGAGTGCCGCCCCAGTGCAGCGTCAATTGGTGATCACATTGGCTCTCGCCGCAGGGCCTGGCGGGATTGATCGTCTCCGCGCCAGCCTGCAGGATCCCACCCCTTAGCGAGGCATGGTCCGTGCCTTCTAGCGGCACCGTCGTTCTCTTCTGTCCGTTCCCTTCTTGTCCGAATGCTCAAGCTCGCCTACCGCTACGACCAAACAGCGGCTCGTCTGATGGTGGAGGGGCTGCCGGACATCTCCGCTGACCATGGTCAGGGCGTGATCGGGATTCTCTCCTCTTGGAAGCTGCAGTTCGTTGGATCTCCAGAACTGGAAGGGCGCCGCGAACACCTCGAAGCCATGCTCGCCACGGTTCTTCCTTACGCCCGTTACTTGCTGTCGGGTGTGACCAGGACGTGCGGAGGTCCGGAGTCTCCGGTCAGTCTCTCTCCTTCATCCTCAGGTGGTCACCAGTTGCAGTTGCGCAGCAGCCAACCAGGGGTTGAGCCTCTGTCGATCCAACTCGATGATGCAGAGCTTGCGGATCTGGTGCGTTGTCTCGATGCCATGCGCCTTGATCCCCGCGTGCAGATCGCTTGGGTGGCCCAGAACGATCGCCCGCTCGCGCGCCGCGAGTTGGCGGAACGGATCCCGTTGATGAAACGGATTGCAGCACCTGTTTTGGGTGGCTCTGCTCTGGTGGCTGCCGCTCTTTTGGTGTCCCTCCTGCCTTTGCCTTCTCTGAAGCCCACCCAACCTGCTGCAGAACCCACACCCACCTCGAGTCCAGCCGCCGACTCCGAATCCGGAACTAAATCCGAAACCAATGCTGATGCACCCGGGGATCAGTAGGCATCGTTGACGTTCTCCCTTCGACAGGGAGAATTGGAGCCAGTGAGCGACAAAGACCGGGATGGCAGCGAGTTGGTCAGATCTGCGGCGGCGTGTGGCGCGGATCGGGGCTTCCCTCGACGTTGTGGTGCGCAGTGATCCCGAAGTCTGCGGACTGAGTGGTTCGGGATACCACTTGACCCTTCATCACAGCGGTTATGGGGATTGCACAGTGGGTGTTCTTACCCTGATTGATTGCCCGAATGAACTTGTTGTTCAGGAATTTGAGCGTTGGATGCGGGGTGCTGGCCACACCCTGGTGCCATGAATCCCGTTCGCTTAACAGGACCAAAAAGCAGTGATCGTGAGCGCCGCGTTTTTCGCAGGCGTCGCCCTCGTCCACTCCCCTCTGTTTGGAGGCAGGGTCTTGAAGGTGTGTTGATGGTCCTGTTGGGGGTGGGCCTGCTGGCATTTCTTGCTTGGTTGCCCCAGCAGGTGGATGGCATGGTTCTGGTCAGCGAGATGATTTCCGATCTGATCAGCGGATTGGTCAAACTCTTGACCGCTTTATTGGGGTTGGCGTCCGTTCTGCTGATCGCCGCGGTTTTGCTGGCTGGCCTGGTTTCTCTGCTAGGCGGTGGCACCCGATTAACGCGGGCTTTGGTGCGTTTGTTGAAGACCCCGCGCCGACCGAAAGTTCAGCGTCGGCGTGTTCCCCCGTCACGGCGCCCCTCGTCCCTCCGGCGGCGTTAGGGGCTACCGCCGCAGACGCGGCGCCAAGGCTTTTTGCAGTTCCCAGAGTTCACGAAGGCTGATCAACGCATCCCCGTTGAGATCGAGGCTTTCAAAGTGGCGATACACCCAAGGCAGTGCTTCGGCTTCGTTGCGGTTCAGTCGCCCATCACGGTTGCGATCCGCCTGAAGGAAGCGACGTTGAAGTCTGGGCCCGTTGTGATGTTGTGATCGGGTGTGCAGGTCTTCCTTTAGCAGAAACCCGCGCGAGTCAGGTCTGCGCAGGCGCTGTTCCAGGTAGGGCTGACCTCGCACCTCAGCAGGCACCAAGCGTCCATCCTGATTGGCATCCATGCGCACGAACATGGCTTCCATCCGCAGGCCGTAGCGGCGAATTTCTTCCTGTGCTGTCGCCGCGATCGGCGCCGCAAGCTGCGCCACGACAGTGCCCGTCACCGCCAGGGCTAGCCCGGGGAAGCTCCAGCGTGGTGAAAGGCATCTCATGGCATACAGCCTATGAAGAGCAGCGGCAAAGGGCATGACTCAATGATGACCGGAGCCTCCCAAGCTGTGACAGGGTCTGCGTTCTGCAGACACTGCCCATTGATCTGCATACGATCGCTCCAGTCGTCGCCTTACCCCGAACGCCATGACACGGTCCTCAATGATCTGGGTTGTGGATGACGATCCTGATCTGCGTCAGATGGTTGGCACTTATTTGATCGATCAGGGTTACGACGTCCGATGCCTTAGTGACGTCAAGCAGTTCGAGGCACGACTCGAATTTCAGCGCCCTGATCTGGTGGTGTTGGATCTGATGATGCCTGGCGACGATGGACTGACGGCGCTTCGTCGTTTGCGGGATGCAGGCGACGATCTACCCGTCGTGATGTTGACCGCCCGCGGAGAGGGCGTGGATCGGATTATCGGCCTGGAACAAGGTGCAGATGATTATCTGGGCAAGCCTTTTCTGCCCCGTGAGCTCTCGGCCCGGATTGATGCTGTGCTTCGCCGGCGCAGTTCCTTGCCTGCTGGGACTCCGCTTGCTGAGGGAGGGGATGTGAGTTTTGGCGACATGGTGCTCAATCTGTCCGCCCGCACACTCAGCCGCGATGGGGTGCCCGCGGTGATCACCAGTGGTGAATTCAGTTTGCTGGCCGCGTTTGTTCAGCATCCACATCGGCCGCTCTCCCGCGAGCGTTTGATCGAATTGGCGCGCGGTCCAGGCTGTGACACAGACAGTCGCAGCATGGATGTCCAGGTGTCTCGGGTCCGCAAGTTGGTGGAGCCGGATCCCAGCCGTCCGCGCTATATCCAGACGGTGTGGGGCTATGGCTATGTCTTTGTGCCGGATGGGACGCCCCGATCGCGATAGCGGTTGTCGTTGATGCGTGCTCCGCGACGCTGGTCACCGCTGCTTGCCGCTCTGCTTCGTTGGTCTGCCCTGGGCCTTGGCAGTTGGGCACTGTGCCTGTTGGCGTTGCAACTCCTGTTTGGGCGCCAGGTGGAGGCTCTGCAGACCGTCCAGTTGGGTCGAAATCTTGCTCTCAACGTGCGCCTTACGGAGTTGTCACTGGAGCGATACCCACCCCACTTGGTGTCAGAACTGACAGGGCTTCAGTTGGCTGTTGTGAACAAGCCATCCAGTCAGCCCCCACCGCCGCCGGCTCTTGCCCAGCAGGCCAATGCGCTGCAGCAGGAGCTCTGCCGTCGCTTGGCCCATTGCCCGATGGTCGTTGCGAACGGAAGCAGCTGGGATGTGTGGGTGGAATTGATCTCTCCTCTGGAGCCGATCTGGTTGCGGGTCTCCCTGCGTTCTCCGATGGCTTGGCCTCCTGAACCAACCTTGCTGGTGCTGTCTTTGCTGGGGGCGGGGATCAGCTGTGGTGCGTTGTTCCTGTTGCTGGAGGTTGAACGACCGTTGCGTGGTTTGGAGAAAGCGCTTGTACGCGTGGGTGATGGCGATGAACCCGAAGCGGTTGCCGCCCGTGGTGCTCCTGAGGTGCGCCGTATCACCCACCACTTCAATGCGATGGTGGAGCGGCTTGCGGCCAATCGGCGTGATCGCGCCACGATGTTGGCGGGGATCGCCCACGATTTGAGGGCTCCGATTACCCGGCTTCAATTTCGCTTGTCGATGCCAACGCTCTCTACCCAGGAGCGGGACCGCTGCTCTGGTGATCTCCAATCGTTGGAACGTATCACTGGGCAATTCCTTCTCTTTGCGGGTGGCGGTGATGGGGAAGTCGCTGTTGAAGTGCCATTGGATCAGTTGCTTGCGGAACTCTCCACCAGTCATGCTCCAGAGCAACTTGAGCTTCAACTTGATTCCGTTCAGGCCTGCATCAAGCCAGTGGCGTTGAGTCGCGCCGTTGCCAACTTGATCGACAATGCATTCAGTTATGGCTCCGCACCGGTCGTCGTTCGCCTGTTTGAGCGCGCCAATCAAGCGGTAATTGAGGTCTGGGATCAAGGGGACGGGATGCCGGCAGATCAATGGGAGCGTGCGTTGCAACCGTTCCAGCGATTGGATGAATCCCGCGGTCAACAAGGCCACTGCGGTTTGGGATTGGCGATCGTGGCCCACGTCGCCCGCATCCATGGTGGTGATCTCAGCTGTGGATTCAGCGATCACGATGCTCCAGGTCGTTTTGTGATTCGTCTGTGCCTGCCTTTGAACCTCTGCAAACCAGGGGTGTGAATGGTTGAGAAAAGCTGAGATCCCCTGCTGTTGCACCTCGCCGGCGCCAGATATGGACTGGGCGCGATTGCAGTCATGGGGCACGCAGGCAAAGTCAAAACCAAGTGCAAGGGACCAATGGGTGACAAGCATGGCGATAAGAAACGCCATCCCTCCAAGCCGAAGCACGTCGCCAAGGAAGCCGGGAAATTACCCGATGCGTTAATCGCCGCCTTGGATGGCAGTGATCAGGACATTCACCACCCTTCTGAGTTACTCGATGACCTGGTTGAAACTGGTTCTGCCAAAGCCGAGCGTTTGAACAAGAAGCTCTATGAGAGTGAGCTGGAACGTCTTCAGACTGACCTGGTGAAGATGCAGTACTGGGTGAAAGCCACTGGCTTTCGAATGATTGTGCTGTTCGAAGGTCGTGATGCTGCTGGAAAGGGCGGCACGATCAAGCGACTGACGGAACCCATGAACCCCCGGGGATGTCGTGTGGTGGCTCTCGGTACCCCGTCGGATCAACAGAAGACCCAGTGGTATTTCCAGCGCTATGTCGAGCATTTCCCCAGTGCTGGCGAAATTGTGGTGTTTGACCGCAGTTGGTACAACCGCGCTGGTGTGGAGCGGGTGATGGGGTTTTGCAGCGATGACCAGGTTGAGCAGTTCCTCGATGATTGTCCGCGCTTCGAGCAGATGCTGGTGAACAGCGGCATCTTGCTGCTCAAGTATTGGTTTTCGGTCAGTGACACCGAACAGGAAGCGCGCTTCCAGTCACGCATTGATGACCCCACCCGGCGCTGGAAGCTCAGCCCCATGGATCTTGAGGCCCGCAACCGTTGGGTGGACTTTTCAAAAGCGAAGGACGCCATGTTTGCGCGCACCAATATTCCGGAAGCGCCCTGGTTCACCGTTGAGGCTGATGACAAACGTCGAGCTCGGCTCAATTGCCTGCGCCATGTGCTGAGCAAGGTGCCTTGGGAAGACATGACGCCACCCGCGATCAAGCTTCCTGATCGACCTGATCAGGGCGATTACACAAGGCCCCCGATCAATGAACAGTTTTTTGTCCCGAATGCCTATCCCTACTGACCGACTCTTTGTGGGGTGACTCTCGGTGGTGCGTGAAGAAAGTTGAGAGGGTCATGCATGCCGTGATCTCCCCGAGCAACGTGCAGACAGTTGCAGCCCAACGATGACCCTTGGAGAACTGTTTCTCGAGGCGATCTCCACTGGGGTGATCACCGAACGTGAAGTTGATTGGTTGACCGCCCATCAGCGCAGCTTCAGCCGCATTGAAGAAGCCACGGCCTTGCGTCTTGGTCGCTTGATGGACGAAGGTTCGATTCAACTGGGCTGTCGCATGCCCTAACGGAGGTAAGGTCTGTGGCCGGCAAGTCGGGTTTCAGCGCAAGCGAGTTTGATGAGATCAAGCGTCTGTATCTCGATGAAGGTCGCTCTTACGCACAGATCTCTCGAATCCTTGGAAAAGGGAGTGAGACGTCTGTGCGTAATGCTCTGGTCAAAGCCAAGATCCGGCGCCCTTCCTCCGGCGGTCATTCCCTCGAGAACTTCAAGCCCGGACAGAGTTTTGGCCGTGTCACATTGGTCAAAAGGTTGGTGAAGTCAAAGAAGCTTCGCTACCACGTCGTTTGCGACTGCGGCTACGAGTTTGATGTCGACCCTTACCTCTTGACCTTGGCTGAGGGCCATAAACAGAGAGTTTCGGGATGTTCTCGCTGCATGGCTGGCGACTCTGGTGCGCGTCGCTGATGGCGGGCGTTTAACGGCGCCTCCAGGCGTTCCTCGCTGTTGGATCGTTCCAACGGTTGTTGTGTCGATGCCTCCATCGTTTGATGCGTTCTTTCCTCAATGCGCGTGCCCTGTCGTGGCGAAAGTCGCTGAGGGCTTGATCAAAGTTGTGTTCACAACGCTTTAAAGCACGCGTGGATTGGGCGCGACGCATGCACCGCGAAGCGTTGCGAACGATCGCGCGTCGCCGATGCAAATTCCGAAGCTCCCAGTCTTTGCGTGTGTGGAACAGTGCATGCTGATGCTGTTGTCCATGCCATCCAGCATTGGAAGACACCCTGTGATGGGCCTGAGAGGGCGCTGCACCTGTCGCCAGAGCCATGGCCGCCAAGGCGGCGCAGGGGGCAAAACAGAGGCCCTGCTTCAAGAGAACCGAAGAATGCATGAACGTGCTCCGTGGGACACGTTCATGCTGGATTGATCAGGGTCGTCGGATCTGACTGACTAGCTCGGGACCGATGACAGGATCTGACGCCGTTGGCCCGCGCTCCCGTGATCAGCCGTTCAGTTGGGCAAACCAGAATCCAGCCAGCTGCCAACTCGACCAGAGAAAAATGGCCAGGAACAGCCAGTTCATCCATGCAGGACGCTGCTTGTTTTCGAACACGACGCAATCAAATGGCTCTCCATCTTCTCTAGCCAAGGCCGATCCAGTCAGTTCCTTGTCACGGTTTGAGTTGAGGTCGTAACTCGGTTGGCGTGGCTTGGTTCTGGCGCGGATCCTTACCGTTCCGCCATGGTGTGAACAGCAAAAAATTTCCCAGTACAAGACCGGCTGTGATCACAACTGCAAACAGTTGCTCCAGTCGGTTGGTCATCCAGATGCCAGTCGCTCTCGAACCGATCATCGGCTGAAGCCATCAGCACAACATCCATGGCCTTTGAATTGTTGCGGATTGGCTAGCTCTTGTTGGCGTAGCTAGGTGTGAGTTGTCCCTCGGTTGGTGTGGCGAGATGAAGGTGATGATCACCGAAGAGCAGCGCCCGCACAGTGAGCGCATGGCAAAACACTGGCCACGCTCGATCCAGGAATACTGGCGGCAGGAGCAGGAAAGGCAGACCAATCTGCCAAGCAAATTGTTATCGGAGTGGATCAAGGTTGACTCACGCCAATCGATGGCGCAGCAGCACTTTGCCAAGCGCAAGTGCTACCGCACCTCATCACGCAGTCACAGAGTCTTGATCAAGCGGGTGGGTTGAGGCTGGGATTGGAGGCACTCCAGTCGGCAGTGCGCAATGACACGTCGGTGCCTCCAGCCCGTTTCAGGTCATGGAGGCCTTCCAGTTGGTTATAGATCGAGACGAGCTGTCGTTGGATGTGGTCGGTATGCGGCAATCCACTCAAGGTGTGCAAGGCCCTCTCCAAACTGACCTTTGCATCAATTAAGAGGCGGCAGTCCTGACTACCTGGTTCGTAGGCCATAGATGGCGTAGAGACCCTTCCATTCAGCCTTGCGGCGGCCATTGCTGATGTGTCGATGAAGACGGTTTCTCCTTCCTACGGGGGAGGCGGGTTGTCCCCCATCCGATCGCGCACGTCCCAGGGACGTGCCAGCCCTCCTGGCTTTTTCCAAACACCCAAACGCTTTTTGCGGGCTTCGATTTCCCAGCGGCTGTAGGGGAGATCGTCACAGCGACCGAGATAGCCGTCGTAGGTGAACACCTTGCCGTCACGGAGCAGTCGTTCGGCCACGTCTTCACCAGGACCGGCGTCGGTTCTGCGCCGGAGAAGGCGTCCCACCTGGCGCCCGTAAACATCGCGGGCGCGGAGTTCAAAGATCAGCTCACTGCCTTTGGGGAGCTGTTGTTGAAGCGCTTCAGTGGCTTGTTGGGCCCAGGGTTGTTGCGAGGGTCGTGGTGCTTGCAGACAGCTCAGCCGGACGCTGAGGCCTGTCCCATTCATCTCCACCAAGACTTCCTGGCCGTTGTTCACCCTCAGCACAGTCACTGTTTGGCGGGGTTGGGGTTCGGCTGCTCGCACCAGCTCACCGGCGAACCCGATCGTTGCTGCCATGGTCCAGGCCATCCCTTTGATGATCCGGTTGCGGAATGTCATGGCCGAGGAATGCTTATGGAGCGATCTAAGGAGCATCATCCTGGTTGTGTCAGGCCGTTGCGGCTTTGGTGGGTGGCAAACGCAGGCTTGTCACCCATGACAGCAACACCAACAGAGTCGATGCCCACAGGCAGGCCTGCATGCCCGCTGCTTCGGTGCGCCCGAGCATGAAGACAGCGCCGGAGAGCAGGGTGCCCACCAGGCGTCCGGCAGCGTTGGCCATGTAATAGAAACCAACGTTGAGGCTGACGTTCTCCTGGTCGGTGTAGGCGAGCACCATGTAGGAGTGGATGGATGAATTCATCGCGAACACAACGCCAAAGGCTGCCAGCCCTGCGGTGATTGCGATGCTCACATCGGCATTGCGCCATAGGGCGACCGCGATCAAACCAGGAATGGCGGTGAGTAACGCCGACCAAAATTGCACTGCTGCAGAGCCAGGACTTTGGCTCTGCCCCCAGAGCTTGCGCAGCCCCGGAGCGGAACCCTGCACGATTCCGTAGCCGATCACCCACAGGCCCAGGAAGCCACCGATCTCCCAGAAGCTCCACTTGAGTGAGGCCTCAAGGAACACCGGCAGGGCGACCACAAACCACACATCCCGGGCTCCGAACAGGAAGAACCGCGCCAGGGACAACACATTGATTCCGTGGGATTTGGAGAACAGCGCCGAGAAGGCAGGCTTGCTCTTCATTTTTCCGATTTCAGCCGGCAGCACCAGGGTGATCAGGAAGGCCATGGCGAGACCTCCCGCCATCCAGCCCACGGCTGCATTGAATCCCAGTGCCGTGAGCAAGATGCCACCGAGGAAGAAACCCACACCCTTCAGTGCGTTCTTAGAGCCGGTGAGAATGGCTACCCAGCGGAACAACTGTTGATTGTTCTGGTCGGCTGCGTCCGAGCCGCTGCCGACCACCGTTTTGATGGCGCTTTTGGCACTCATTTTGTTGAGGTCTTTCGCGATGCCGCTGATCGCCTGAGCTGCCATCACGTAGCCCACGCTCAAGAGCTTTGGCCAACTCTCTGAGACTGGGATCAGCATCATCAGGGCCAAGATCTGCAGCAGCGTGCCGACCCAAAGGGTGAGACGCAGTCCGTAGCGGGCACCGATCCAGCCGCCATAGAGGTTGGTAATGACGCCAAAGAACTCGTAGAAGAGGAACAGGAAGGCGATTTCAAGGGTGCTGTAGCCAAGTTCGTGGAAATGGAACACCACGAGCATGCGCAGGGCCCCGTCGGTGAGGGTGAAAGCCCAGTAATTGGCTGTCACCACGCCGTACTGCTGGAGAGCGGAGAGCTTCATCGCTGATCGCAAGCCTCATCCAGTTCGACGATGTGGCAAACCAGGTCAGCCATTCGGCTGCTGTATCCCCACTCGTTGTCGTACCAGGCGTAAACCTTCAGCTGGGTGCCATCCACCACCATCGTTGAAGGACCATCAATGACGGAGCTGCGGTTGTCGTTGGTGTAATCACACGACACGAGCGGGCGTGTTTCGAAGCCCAGAATTCCCTTGAGGGGCCCTGCAGCAGCTGCTTCAAAGGCTGCATTGACCTCGTCGACTGTGACCGCTCGCTTGAGTTCAAACACGGCGTCGGTAAGGGAGCCGTTCAGCAGCGGCACACGCACTGCATGGCCGTTGAGTTTGCCTTTCAGCTCGGGGAAGATCATGGCGATCGCCTTGGCTGATCCCGTTGTGGTCGGAATCAGTGAGGTCAGTCCGGAACGGGCACGACGGAGATCCGATTTGAAGGCATCCACGGTCACCTGGGTGTTGGTGATGTCGTGAATGGTGGTGATCATCCCGTGGTCGATGCCGAAGGTTTCGTGCACCACCTTCACCACTGGGGCCAGGCAATTGGTGGTGCAGGAGGCGGCAGTCACCAATCGGTGTTGCTCGGGTTTGTAGAGATCGTGGTTGATGCCGTAGACGATGTTGAGGGCTTCATGACCCGCCACGGTGCCTTTCACGGGGCAGCCCACCACAACGCGTTGGAGGCCCGCCTGATCGAAATAGGGATTGAGGGTGTCGGGGGTTTTGAAGCGACCACTGGCCTCCAGCACCATGTCCACACCAAGGTCTTGCCAAGGCACGTCCGTTGGGGTGTTGTGCTGTGACCAGGTCAGTGGTTGGCCTCCCACGCTGAAACCCTCTGCGTGGACTTGGATCTCTTGATTCCAGCGACCATGAACCGAATCGAACTCCAGCAGATGGGCTCCTGCGGCAGCATCACCGGCCGGATCATTCACATGCACCAATTCGATGCCAGCTCGTCCCCAGAGGGCGCGAAACACAAGCCTGCCGATGCGTCCGAATCCGTTGATGCCAATGCGCATGGTGTGGAAGCCGGGAGCCCAACTCAGTTCATCAATCAATCTTGATGCATCAACAACTGTTGATGCAACTGCTTTGGTCCCTGTCTCGATACCGTTGACTTACGAGCGAAGGCACCTCTGGAGGTGCCCGAATGGATGAGCCCTGTGCAAGTTGCGACAGATTCCGCCTTAGCCCGCAGCCTTCTGAAGGCCTTGGCGGACCCTGTGCGACTGCAGATCATTGAGGCTCTTGCCGCAGGAGAGCGCTGTGTTTGCGAGCTCACCACTGATCTCGGTCTCGCTCAGTCCCGTCTTTCCTTCCATCTGAAGGTCTTGAAGGAATGCGGCCTGTTGGCGGATCGTCAGAGCGGTCGATGGGTGTATTACCGATTGCGCCCTGAGGTCATTCAGGGATTGCAAGACTGGCTTGCGGCCCTAGTTCTCCGCTCTCAGGCGACTGCACGCTGTTGCGATGGTTGAGCCTCTGGGGCCTGACGCTGACCACCGTTTGTGGTTCCCGGCGACCCAGAGGAATCGGGAGCCCATCGCAGCGGTGCTCAAGCGCTGGCTTCCCACAAGGGGCTACGTGCTCGAGATCGCCTGCGGAAGTGGAGAGCACGCGGTCGCGTTTCAGCGTGAATTCCCCGGGATTCATTGGCTTGCGAGCGATCCAGACCCTGACCATTGCGCCAGTGCGGAAGCCTGGCGTTCCCATGTCGGCTTCAGTCACACGATGCCAGCCCCGATTCAGCTCGATGTGAGGAGCAGGCCTTGGTCCCTCCCCAATCCTTTCGAAGCGGGGTTGGATGCGGTGTTGGCGATCAATCTGATCCATATCGCCCCTTGGGCATGTTGTGAGGCCTTGGTTGCTGAGGCCGCTGATCGTTTGAATCCCGGTGGTCCATTGGTGCTCTATGGGCCATTTCGGCAGGGAGGTGCGCACACCAGCGAGAGCAATGCAGGCTTTGATCTTTCGTTGCGAAGCCGTTGCGCCAGCTGGGGGGTTCGGGACTTGGAGTCTGTGCAGCATCTCGCTGGTGTCTGTGGGTTCACTGCGACGCGGGTTGAAACCATGCCTGCTAACAATTTGATGGTGGCCTTCACGCGCTGATCGAAGACAGCCAGGAGGCCGCGTTTCATCGATCGCCTCGACCCAATGCATGTTGGGGGTTTGGGTCTTGCTTGTTGGTTCGCCGCCTTGATCGTTTTCTGCCAGCACATCACCGGCTCGGCTGCACACGTTGCGCCTGTGATCCGGATTCTTCTGGCCTTCCCTGAAGGCTTGAGAAGCTCTTCGGGGATGCTCTGTAGTTGCTCTGGAGTTACTGGTGAGTTGCTCGGAAGTCACTCAAGCGGTATTCTTGAGGCACTGCAAGCCGGATGGATGAAGGCCTTGCCCCGTGAAAATCAGGTGAAGCTCACGGTGTCTGTGCCGCCGAGTCTTCATGTGCTTCTGCGTAGCTGGGCGCAATGCGAAGGGCGTGAGCTCACGAGTGTCGTGCTGCAGTGCGTTGAGCTCTCGGTTCGGCAGCTCAAGAGCAATGGCTCGATTCCTGCCGGAGCGATCCGTAATTACGAACTGGCCTGCGAGGAGCGCCTTGCAGCCAGTGGTCTTGGAGGTGCGTGATGGTCAGTCTTGAGGCAATGGAGCAGGCGCTTGTGGCGCCTTGCATGGAGTCGGTGATTGCCGTCACCGAGCGCTATCAGTATTTAGAAGAGCATCGCCAAGCCCGAGTCTTTACGGCCTATCGCGAAATGGATCACACCCTGCGTATTGGTTTTGCTGAGGAACTGAATCGAGAGCAACGTCAGCTTTTGGATGACCGTGGTTTTGTTCTCTTTGGTGAGCGCGAGGGAACGCAGAGAGAGCATCGTTTGCTGTTGATGACTGTTGAGGAAATTGGCTTTTCCTCAACGTATGGAGCTGGGTATTTCACTGCCTCAAAGCAACTCTTGGGTCACCTGCGAAATCTTGGTTGGCCCATTGGTGAGCTGCAAACGTTGATCAATCGATCCAGTGGCAGCAAGGATAGTTCGATTCATCCTTGCTAAATACATCAGAAGGCTAATTCATTCTCCGGGCGCAGATAAACCCTTGCCGGCTGGCTTGATCACGATTGAACTCTCCCAGCACAGGAATGGCCTCACCAGTCTTGAAGGTTCGAAATGGCCAACTTGGCCTTGTGTCGCAAAGGGTTTGGTCGCAAACACAGAGGTAGGTGTTGGCGTTGAGGCCCTTGGCTTTCCATTCGTTGAGGATGCTGGAAAGTGGAATAGATTGCTGTTGAAAGATCTGGGTTGGCTTTTCATTTGCAAGCGCTGTTGGCGTATAAACCCAGGCTGCGGTTGATAACGCAAGGAGTCCGGTGAGATTTTGAATCCGCTTGATGGGCCGATCAGTCGCTGTCACTGTGTCGTCTGTATTTCACTGCTTGCAGTCTATTGAATTGCAACAGTCATGACAAATGTGTATTTTTGAGTGTTTCGTTGCAGCTGCACCTCTGCATGTTTACCTTGTCTGCACAAAGGCGTCGATGATCATCATCAGTCTTTTGATTTAATTGATTGGATTCATACGTCAGTATCAAATCCTGGTGTGTCAAGTGGATGTCCATTGCATGCACAATGCAACTGCTAAAGAGCATGCGGCTTGGCTTGTGGGCTTTGGCGCATGCAGTTCTGCTTTGATCAAAGTACGCAGAAGGCCAATAACGACGGCTCTCTCACGATTCCCAATGAAGTCTTAAGCTAGGGGGATCTTCGAATTGGCCAGGTTTAACATGTCGAAACTCGAGTTGGTAGCTCAAGGTTGTAGTTATGAACTTCGACGAATTCTCGAAATTTGAAATGAGCTCAAGGCTCTGGCAGGGTGTCGCCTCGCTTTATGTCTTCTGCCTCATCATCGCTGTCTTTGGTCTAATTGGCCTCCTTGATGGAGATATTATTCTAGGATTGATTATTATCGCATCATCTGCGGGTGGCGCTTTGATCATCCACAAGATTGTGAAACGATATCTGAAGGGCCGGAATTATTAGTTCGCTTCTGTCATTTCGAAAAAAAAACATCTCTGCAGAGATGCCTCATCGAATGCGTCACTGAAAGCGAGTGATCTTTTGGCTTCAAAGAAGCATCAAGAACAGTACGACCCACGAAGTTCCGATCAGGAACAATTTGTCAGAGGTCTTGTCAATATCGAAAAGCTCGTAAGGTTCGGGGATCATCGCTTTGATGAAAGGCGTAGCGAACCTAGCCACTCCATCACGCGACCGCTTAGCAAGCCTGAATCGTTGCGCGTTGAGAGGAGTTTGGTCGTTGGCTAGGGAGTGAAGTCGTCTTCCCAGTCCTGCAGCCAGTCGACCATCAGCGATGGCCTCCATGTTGGGTCCATCACCTCCGCGTCAATGGCGCTGACGCGTGCTCCCGGGTGAAGCTCCAGAACCACCTGGCAGGCATGCTCATGCGTTCTCGCTGAGACTGGCGCCACCCCTGCTTCACCATCAGGGTCGGACCAGAACACATGCCAATTGCGAAGCATCGGCGCATCGAGTCTGCTGCTCTAGGGATAGCCAGGGAAATTTTCTAGGGCAGCTTGCTATTGCGAGGAACTCAAACAGTGTTGTTCATCTTGGCTTTCGACGTCAGTAAAGCCTGTGCCAGAACCCTTCTCAACGACCAACCCTTCCTGCTTTGAACAATGT
Source organism: Synechococcus sp. RS9916 (assembly GCF_000153825.1). Taxonomy (NCBI): domain Bacteria; kingdom Bacillati; phylum Cyanobacteriota; class Cyanophyceae; order Synechococcales; family Synechococcaceae; genus Synechococcus; species Synechococcus sp. RS9916. Next base: position 812,918 of record NZ_DS022299.1, on the reverse strand, counting down.
CTAGCGGTCGCAACCGTGGTCATTGAAGACCTTGTCCCACGACGAAACGAATCCCCGTCACGCGCGTTTTCGTGGGCCATCGGCTCGTGCTCTTTCACCAGACCTTCACCATCTCTTCTCTCTCTCTCCACCCACTCCATGGACTGCTTTGCACCATTCAGGGTGTGACCTTGGAGAAGTCAAGGGGCCACAACCCCAACACATCACCAATCAAATCACACGCGACTAAATCCATGACAGAACGAATGACTCCCAATCAGCTCATTGAGTTGGCTGATGATCTCCTTGAAACCGTCTCTGCAGGCCTTGATGTGATGGAATCTGCGCCTGGTTTTCCACCGGAAGACGACGGTTGGTGGCTCAAGAGACAGCGCCAAGCTGGCTTGCCTCGATCACGCCCCTATTAGTCTCACTCCCCGCCACAGGCGGGGTTTTTTAATGCCTGCGGTTGTTTGACAGACGAAGAGGTTCTGAATTGGTGATTCTTGGCAACAATGGCTGAGCATTCTGGGATTGCATGGGCTAAACCAGGGTTGATGTTGCATCTGTTTGATGCCAATCCACACTGCGCATGGTCACCCTGTTGGTGAATGGATCGCTGATGGACAACACAGGCCTTTCAGGGCAAGTGCATGCCCATTGCGAGCGACGCAATATGACGAATCGCAGATGAAGGAAGCCGATCCTGACCGGCGTGAGCAGCGTGGTGCCTTGCTTTATGACTGTTGAGATATCACCAGTTGTCTGTGCTCCTGACCAAGATCACAAACCTCGTCGCGCCAGGTCAATGAATCGAGGGCAAGCACGGCATAGGGAGCGTTGAAAGGAGACTTCCGTTTCCTCTTTTAGAGATTGGTGGTCTCGAAGCAATTAAGGATGGGAATCTGACGTGTTGTTCAGTGCCGCATACTATTTCCAACCGAATTAATCTAACGGCTTGAACACAAGCCCTGTGAATTTCTGGAAATCAAAGAGAAGTTGATGTTTGCATGTCGAATTACTAGCTCCTAGCCGACCTGGCCTTGTCCGACTTGTGCAAGGAATTTATAGTGTATTCGCTTTTTTAGTTTTCTTTGTCAATTTGATGCAATCACGTCTTCTTGTTGTTGCTGTGTGAGATGTAGAAAAAAGTCGCGTGTGTCTCCAGCGATAAATTCGTGTTTCACGTTGAATTCAATAGCTTCACCCTTAAAGTAATTGGTGTTGAGGTCAACGTTTGGTGCTGTCGCTACTGCAAGTGGTGACAGTGCTGTGACAAGGAAATTCATGTTGAATACCTCTAGTCGGAGTTCGATTCCTCGATGCATCTTCACCATCACTCCGGCTTCACGTCCTCTGCTTGTCTTCGATGGATTCTCTTAAGAAACTGGTGTCTTTCTAGGTTTCATGTCTGATCAAGCCACTGGATGCTGGAGGGTCTGCCGATGTGGTTGCTTGCCCGTTAATAGCGGGTGAGGTCTCTGAATCTGTGATTCAGGGCTGGGGCGTCCACCCCGTGGCAAAGGACTGGGGCTGTGGGGGCACCAGTCCTTTGAGTCCTTCAATTTCAACTTCTCTGCATCGCCGTGGGTGATGTTCAGGTTGGGTCATCTGCGGATGCACCGTTGAGCCCACTATCTAATAAAAAAGCACGCTAAATGCGGGCGATGGTGCCAGGTATTGGAGGCTGATTGATGGTCTTTTTGGGGTGATTGAAGAAATAAAAAGCCCTTGTTAATGCAAGGGCTTTGCTGTGCTAGTTATGCAACCAAAGAATCAACAATCAGCAGTTGCACCAGTTCCACAAGTTCGTTGCTCTCGGCGGCTTCGTCGCCCCCCCAGCCACGCCTTCCAGCTCTTCGGCTGAAAGCTCAGTTGATGGAGCCTTAGTGAATTCATCAGCAGAGATACTAAATCCTGCTTCTTTGGCAATAGCACTAGCAGCATTGGCATCCGAAGCGGCTTTCAGCTTCTCCTGAAGGCTGGTGTCAGCTTTGACCTTCTCCAGGAATGCCTTGAGTTGTTCTTCTGACATAGGACAGGTGCTAATACAGTAGTCATAGCACTGGTTCAGTAATTACGCCGCTCTTGGTGGGGCTAAGTCATTTGAAGTGTCAGGTATTGAAGGCTAATTTATGAGCTTATTGGCGAGGTTGAAGAAGTAAAAAGCCCCTGCGGTTGCAGGGGTTTTGTGAGTGTGTAGGCTACCTCGGCAACCCAAGCCCACACATCCAGTCACCCCAGCACACATATTATGATGTGTATACACACATATTAGTCCCAGCACACCCTCCCCCAGCCACACCCTCAAGCTCATCCTCAGTCAGATTTTGTCTATGAGAGTTTAGGTCTTCTGTGGTGATCGTGAACCCTGCAGCCTTTGCAATCGCAACTACTGCATCAGCATCCGAAGCAGCTTTCAGCTTCTCCTGAAGGCTGGTGTCTGCTTTGACCTTCTCCAGGAAGGCTTTGAGTTGTTCTTCTGACATAGCTGGCAACGGTCGCTCCAACAGTCATAGCAACGGTCGGCAGCGGCAGCGGCAGCGGCGGCAGCTGGCAATAAAAAGCCCCGCTACAGTCGGTAGTTTTGCCTTCTAATTAGGTCATGTGCAAATGTCATCAGCCCTGTCGTTGAGGTCGCCATCAATTACAGAACGGTTCTCCTTGGTCACCTTTTTGCCCTTGAAGTTATGAGTGCCGAGTCTGTCTAAACTCATTCCACCACCAGCTACATCCTTCAACTCATCCATTGAGAGTTCTTTGTTGTCGGTGTTTTTTTCGGACATCGCTGGCTAGGTCGCTTCAGCAGTCATAGCAACGGTCGGCAGCTCAATGCAGCAGGCAATAAAAAACCCCGCTCGTGGCGGGGCTGGTGATCGTGTTGTCAGCAGCTGATCAGATGTCGTCACCACCAGGACCAGCGCTGCCGCCGACGTTGTTCTTCGGGGAGGTGCAGCCACGACCTGCAAAGTTGGATCGACGCACCTGGCGATATTCACCCCTGATGCCTCCAATTTTCATAAAAGCAGCACCACCGCTGATGGCTTGCAGTTGATCGAGGGTGAGTTCAGTGTTGGTCATTGTTCTTTGTAGGTGAGGTGTGGTGGAGGTCTCCCTCCGACTCACACACCATCGCCGTGATCGCCACCCGCTTCATTGATCTGGGTCAACAGTCGCTGTGATCTTGGTCACAGGGCTTCGGCTGCAGTTGCACCACCGAGCCAACTATCTAATAAAAAAGCCCACATAATGCTGGCGATGGTGCCAGGTATTGGAGGCTGATTTGCTGGCTTACGGGTGTGTCTGAAGAAATAAAAAGCCCCTGTAACCGCAGGGGCTTTGGAGGTTAAGGTCAATAGCATTTTGTCTAATTAAAATCGCGGAAATCCCAATTTTGCTAAAGGGTCATTTGGGTCTTCTTTGCGTTCTTCAGCGCGCTCTTGGGACTCCATAGCGCGCATTTGGGACTCATGTGCTGCTGCTTCCTCCTCTCTATATCTCTGTAGCGACTTTCCTGTATATGGACAGTACATAGTGTACCGATCTGTACCGCAACCCTCTGTGCAGTAACATTGGTCGTGCACCCTAACATCTCTGTTGCTTGGTGTTGATGTTAAGGCTTTGATTACAGGCAGTTGTTGAACCGCTTTGCGCTGCGCTGTTGTACTTGCACCACCAATGCGAACTTTAAGGTCTGCAGAAACCCGCGTATCGAATGCTTCGTCATAGGAGATGTTTACCCCTGCTGTGACTCCACTGGTCATTTCATAAGCCAAGCGTCCACGCACGCCAGATCCATCAACTTCTTCTTGATCACGGTGTTGGTAGTAATAACCAGCTGATGCTTTCAAGACTGGAGTAATAAAATAACCAGCATCAAGCCCGTAGGTGTTCAATGCACCGCCCTGGTAAACGCTATTGAGCTTCTGTTCCACATCACCGACAGGGATCAGTCCATAACCGTTCAATGTCCAGCTATTGGAAACTGCTTCTGCATTGAAAGCAAGCTGCTGGAAGAAAGCGGTTCTTTTATTGCTGACGTTCACTCCTGTATCTGCATCACCTGAAGTCAGGGGCCGGCTGTCATAACCAGCATTCAGCCCATACATCCAGCTGCGTTCTCCATTCAGCCAGCGGTAACCAAGCCGTGATGAGGTTGAGATGGTGGTGCCAGCAACATCGGTGTTGATAATGCTGCTATAGCCATCACGATCAGCGAAGTTGACGTTTGCGAGGGCATCAAGGAACCAAACGCTGTTCTCGCTAACAGACAGCGGCAGGAACCCGCCGATGCCTGCTTGGTTGGGAGTACCAGCACCCTGCAGTGCGCCTTGGAAGCCAATACGTGGCTTGACCACATCCTTGAGCCTGATGCTCATCACACCGCCAAGATCCTCAGCGGTGTCTGCATCTTGAGCAGCAGCAGGGAAGAGAAGGGTGTTGGAGAGTGCCAGTGCAGCAACGCCGCTCAGCGATAACGACAGGCGCAGGGAACGCTGCATGGATCAGGCGTTAGTGCGCGCATGATGCCGGGTTTTGCCTGGTTGCGCCCGTATTGGCAGCAGCCAGGGCAATCGACTCAATCACCGACGCCTGGAACGTTCCCTAGGGGCAGTGCCCTGCCGGATCCGGCGAGCCAATGATCCTCCTCCGGTTTTCGGGCTTGCGGAGGGTGGATCAGGCTGTCGCTGACCTCAGGCACGCCGGTCTGAATTTGGAATGTTTTGCCCTGTGAGGCAATGCGCGATTCGACCGATGCCAGATGGACTGCTGCAGAGACAAAGTGTGGCCATCGAGATCGGAGGAGCCAATGACGGCCGACACTCCACCGGAGCAAACCCCAGAAGCAGACTGACTTTCTGGCCCCTGCTCCAACAGTCTCAAAAATGACCTGGGTTGGTCCTTTGGTAGGCACGCAATGGTCCGCCACGCCAATCGACGCTCCACTTGCACCGCCCTAGGTGCCCTCGGAGAAAACGACCCAATCCTTAGAGCAAATGGCCCCAGGGCGCCTCTAGCCAGAAGCTTCCAACATCTCTCTCTTCTGACGTGATGGGTTGATCCATGCACAAGCGAGCGAGCTAGGCCGTCTCTCCACCGGGAGGGGCGGCCTTCCTCTTTGGCGGAGATTTAGGCATTAAGCCTTAGCCATCGACCAGAGAAAAAACAGCAGACTCATACGACTCGCAGAGGCTGCATGAAAGGACTCCACACGAACGTTGCCTACTTCGGTGGCACTGTCGCGATTGCAGTAATGGTCATGACTTTTGTTGTTAAGGCAACGGCTTAACAAGGCATTGCTCCAGCTGATCAACGTTCTTCTCCAGGGCATCAACCCGCTGCTGCAGCTCCTGCTCGCGGGCGTGCTCGTCTTCATCCATCTGCTGGCGGCCGCCGTTCATCATTTCGGTGTAGGTAAGCGCCCTGGGCATCAGTCGGCCTCAACCAGCTGATCAAGCACCATCCGATCGAGCTGGATGTTGAGCAGCTGCTGGTGCAAGGCGATCAGCATCAGCCCCCTGGCGCAGCCGCCAGCAAGGTTCCGCTCAATGTGCTCCCGGTCATCAGGCAGCAGGTCTTGAGCCAAGCAGTCGCAATGCACGTCGATCTCTGCCACCACCGCGTCTATTCCATCCATCAGTGGTGAGAAATCGGGCATCGGGGGGATGCTTCAGGTCTCCAGTTTCATCCTGGCGAGGGTTGCGGGCAAGCGTTATTCAGGCCCCCGCAAGACTCAGTTTTTTGTCTGAAGTTGGCGGGCTATGGCAGCAATATCTGACTGATCCAACCAGCGGTGATACGTCCGGTGATGCACGGCAATGTCGTGGCCCATGCATTTCGCGGCGATCGAAGTTGAGGGCAACTTGCTGATGCTGCGAATGGCCCAGGCATGGCGCAAGTCATAGAGCTGGGCACCAGCAACACGGCGTTTAAGCCAGCCCTGCCACCGATCGCACTGCAGCTTTGCTTGCGCTGAATCGTATTTAGCCGGAGCAGCCACATCCCATGGCACCGACCTCTGCCCTGGACCTTCGCCCGCAACAGGTAACGCCAAGGCTGTGCGCCAGGTGGGTAGCTTGCCCTTGCGCTTAATCGTCAGCACCTGGGCGGTACCGTCATCGGCTGGGCGCAGCGAGAAGACTTCAGCCGGTCGGCAACCGTAGGTAGCCAATGCCCAAGAACACCACCCCCAGGTGGGGTCGGCCATCACCGTTTCAAGCAGCCATGCCACCTCAGCATCTGAAGGGATGTCCCTGGCCTCCGGTTCATATGGCGTCCGCAAGGCGTCGAGCCGATCGGTGCCTTCGACTCCGACGAGCTTGGCCAGCCTCTTCGAGACCTTCAGGAACTCAACGCGGGTTCGTGAGCCAGGCACCTGCTGCTCACCAACACCAACCAACAGATCCATCGTCAGCGTGGCCTGCTGTGGCAAACGGTCTGTTTCGGCTGTGATCCGAGCCCACGTCCTCTCGGCTGCACTGGTGCGCATCTTGCTCTGCCAGAAGTCTTTCTCAAGTCGCTCAACCGCCTCGGCCACGGTGAGGACTGAATTAGCTGCAGTCTTAATTGCAGGGACTGGTGCATCCCAAGGCAGCTCACTTGGAAGATGCCCTAAATCCTCAATCAGACCGGCAAGCTCGACAACGCGGTTTTCTGCTTTGAGCAACGTGGTGGGCTGAGCCTTCAGAGCCAGCCGAATCCGCTTGGTGCCTCTCTTGCCCTGCGCATCGGTCACAGCAACCCGCCAGTACAGCGAGCCGCTCACCGCGACGACGGTGCCACGGATGGCACGGGACTTGAGGCTGGCGTTCAGCGGGCTGAGATCCATATCTGGCATTGCCAGTTTTTTGCCACTTTATGGCGAGGTTTGCCACCTTTTAGCCATTCCTGGCCCGCCAAGCGGCCCCTAGAAAAAGCGCCCAAAACAGCGCCCAGACACTAAAAAACCCAGTCAGTGACTGGGTTTTCGTAAACGGAGAGGGTGGGATTCGAACCCACGGAGGCTCGCACCTCGCTGGTTTTCAAGACCAGAGCCATCAACCACTCGACCACCTCTCCAGGCGGGCTGACCCAATCAATGGATCATCCCCATTTTAAAGGGTGACCCCGCTTAATTCTCTGGTTTGGCCAGAGGAAGAAGGCATTTGTCGGAATCGCATCCGGCAGGCCCTGCTTCGGTCAGTTCGCCTCCGTCATAGCGCTGTAGGGCATCGAAGAAGTTGGTGTTCACACGGCGTGCGACTACGTCTGCCTGCATCCGCTCATAGGTTTCCGCATCGATCGGTTCAAACGGAAGCCTCGGGAAGGTGGCGTTTGCATCAAAACGGGCCAGGAGGGCTGCGGAGATGTAGCCGTCTCCGTTCTCGATGGTCTGATGCAGTGCTTCAGTCAGCGGCTCAATCTCGTTCTCACGGAACTCGATCGTTGCAGAGGTGTTATGCGCGGTGTAGTGGGTCTGCACCTGCATATAGAAGTCGAACTGCGCCATCGCAGAGAAGGCATTGATGTCTACAGCGTCAGCGCCTGGCAGGTTGGCCCAGCTCACTTCTGTGGGAATTTCCACCAGCCACTCGGTGCAACGGGGATCAAAGGGATCATCGAGTAGACGTCCTTGATCGTCCTTATCCGACTGAGAAGGCACAACGGTGTAGCCGTAGTCCATGCAGGCCATCGCCACCGGATCGTTTTTCCGGAAGGTAATGCGACGAATGAAACGTTGTGCCTTGGGGGGATGCCATCCAGGCGCTGCACCGGTCAGCAGACTCTTGGTGCCAGCAGGCTGCACTGTGGTGCAGCGATTGGGCCGGCGCAGACCATGCCGGTCGCAGTAGTCCCAGACCGTTTCGTTCACCACGGCTTTCCAGCGCTTGAGGTAATCGGCCTCTTGGCGCTTGAATTCGCGTCCCTCCTCCGTGTCGGGTCGACCAGCTTCCCACCAGGTCAGCCAGGGGGTACCAAACGCATGGACGAAGAAGTCAAATAAGCCGGTGAAGCTCACGCCCACGATCGGGTCCCAGGCACGGCTCTGGCGATAGCGCTCGACTTCAAACTTGTGATTCAGCAGGCAGGCCACCGACAGCGCACCCGCACGGAACGCATCACGTTGCCCTTCCTCGTCGCTGGGATCGATTTGGTTGAGGTGGACCTCAGCCAGATTGCAGTGGAAATCCGCGCCCAGAATTTCACCGCAGGGATTCAAGCCATAGCGGCTCAGACGATGCTCGAGTTCGTCGGCTTCGATCGGACCATGGTTCAGGGATAACCAGCGCCCAGCCTCATCGCGTCCTTGATCGCAGTAGAGATCAATAAACTCCTGGCGAAGTTCGGGAGTGGTGAGCAAATCGGCGTTGGAACGGGCAATGGCTTCAGGTGCGAACTGAATGGCGCCCTCACCGCTGTGAAACTGCTTCGTGACCGCATCCAACAAAACTTGTTTGCTGGGACGGGTGTGGTAAACCCTGGTGTGATTCGCCATGCGCAAGGCGTCCCGCTCGGGATCGATGCGCCAATTGCCGTCTTCGTCCTGTTGCCAGAGGTTGTCTTTGGCAGAAGCGGCTGCGTGATCGTCGGAGGCGAATTGACGCATGCCTGCACTGCGTCGAATGTTCCCCGCCACGATGGTGACGGCAGCTTCATCGATTAGGAGGCAACACTCGACAGAGGTCAGGCGACGACCGATGGCTTTGCCCAGCAGTCGTGCGACACGGGCGTAGAGATCTTTCAGCTTGACCGGGTTGGCCATGCCACCAAAACCCTTCAGGGTTTCACCGACGGGGCGGACGTCAGACAAATCAACGCGAACCTGCACGGTCTCGCCGTTGAAGCGTTCGTCGCTGCAGAGTTCAAGCAGCAATTGGTAGCTGTCAACCCATCCGCGGCGGGTGTCCCCCACCTTGATCGAGACCGTATTCCCTTCAATGGTGTGACTCGTGGTCTCTTGACGTTGGCCGGCAGGCGTCACGCCGATGTCACTAACGCTGAGCACCTCAATCGGGTTCAGCACCACTGGGAGCTGATCGATCAGGCGTGGTTCGATGATCGCGCCAGTCCCACAACCCATCATCGCCAGGTCCATCATCAGACCGAAGGCTTCCCAATCCACAAGATTCGTGGATGTGCAGTTGTACGCCCCAGAGAAGTTGTGCTGCTGCTCAATCCATGGGGTGCCGCCGATCCAGAGCCACCGGCCAGACGGCAGGGCCTTTTTCTCGGCTTGCATGCGTTGCATCAACGCAACATCGGCATCGGAGAGCTTGCCGAGGCGACGAAGACCCTCGAGGTTGCGGGTTCCGACCTCTGCCCAGCTCTCACGCCCTGTGCTCGTTTTACGGCTGTAGGTCCGATAAAAAACGGGGTTGGCTGCGGGTGCCGTGGCCGGGAAGTCACCGTTGGTGAGAGGAAGCGTTTGGGCGTCCGTCACACGGCTTGGTGTCAGCGTCACGTAGGGACTCGGTATCGATCGTATTTGCACCCTAACGCCACCCATGGTGGCTGCAAGTGATCGTTGCCACCATTGGCGGTGTCCTTGTGGTCTCTAGGTGTATCTCTTGATGTGACGGGCTTGTGGCATACAGCAGTTTTTGGTCAGATTGCCTTGATTGGTAAGTCAATGCCCCGTTGTTCATGAATCGCCCCGGGCGCTGGATCTGGGCCTTTGTTTTGACCAGCCTGCTGGTCGTGTTTGGTGTCCACGCAGGCCAGTCCGCCGACCACAACGGTCGAGGTCTGGTCATGCCAGCACGATCGACCTTTATCCCGATCCAGGAGCAGCCCTTCTATCCCGATCTTGAGGAAGACGCTGGCCGGTTGTCTGAGGTGGTTCTTGGGCAAGTGGTGGGCGACAGCCCCCAGGCGACCCTGCTGAATTTTTACGCCGTGATGGCCGAAGTGGGGCGTCGCGCCGAAGCCCTTGGTCAAGTTGATGCCCTTGAGGCTGCTCGTGCGAATCCAGCTGCGAGAAGAGAAGAGATTGAAGACACCTCATTGCTCTTTCAGCAGGCAGTCAGCGCTCTTGATGCATCCGTTTTTCCAGCCAGCGTCCGTGTCGATATGTCAGAGGAGGCTGCAATTCGGCTGAAACACGTTCTTGATTACGTGTTCACTCACAGCGTTAAGCCAATTTCTATTCCCGATGCTCGGGAGATGAAATCGTTTAATGATTTGCGCTTAAAGCCTGTTGAAGCCTGGCGGATACCTGGAACGGCAATAACGTTAACCACTGAAGTGGTTGGAGATCCAGAGAATAACGAATATTTTTTCTCGGCAGAGACTGTGTCTCGGATCAATAAGATGTATGGTGAGATTCGTGATTTGCCAGTTGTTCGGCAGCCTTTCGCGACTCCAGGTTTCTACAAAAACTTTATTCTCACGCCTGGATATCTTGTGCCACCTGATTGGTATTTAGGTTGGCCTGAGCCTTGGCGTGCCTTTCTAGAGCTTCCTTTCTTTGGGCAAACTGTTTTTCAAATTGTATGCGCAGTCTTGGTTGTTGTAATTTATTCTTTAGTGACATTCTTTCTTTTAAGGATGTTGGTGCTCACATGGCGTGAGCCATTCAACCCGCCTGGCATACGTAAGTCATTGTTGCAGCAGCGTTTGGCTTGGCGACGTTTGCTGATCATCGTGCCGCTGGTTCCGCTCACCAGCTTCGCTAAGTATCTAATTGGCGATGTGGTGAATTTTACGGCCTTCCCTTTGGTGGTGGTCACGTATGCGGCCTATGTCATTAAGCATTTGGCTGGTTCTGTTGTTGCCTATCTGTTGTTTGAAGCCCTCGGTCGATCCATTGCTCGAATCACAAGCCATTTGCGGGGTGCTGAATCCCAGCTGCGTCAGCAGCGTGTGTCGAGTCTTGTGATTCCACTTTGCCGCGCCATTGGGGTGTTGGTTGCCGCGTTGATTTTTTACCGACTTCTGCTTCGTCTAGGGCTTCCCGCAAGCACGTTGCTCGCTTTCTCCGCAGTGCCCGGTCTGGCAATCGGTTTGGGGGCTTCGAAGCTGCTCGGGAACCTCTTTGCTGGATTCTCGATCCAAACGGATCGACCGCTTCGGGTTGGAGAATTTTGCATGGTGGGTGAAAACATAGGCTATATCAACAAAATTGGCCTGCGCTCTTTGGAGATGCAGACCCTCGAAAGCAGGGTCACAATCCCTAATTCAGTTGCTGATGAGGCAACAATTGTCAACTATTCACGATCTCACAGAACGCCATCTCCTCACCCGGTTCAAAGCTTGGATCTCAAGATTCCATTGGATTCTTCCATGTCGCCTTTTCAGTTGCGAGAGCTGCTGAAGCAAGCACGCCGTTTCTTGGACGCTAATTCTCTTCTTCAGCAGCCTCTGGTCACGCTGCACAGGCGTGTTGAGGATGATTCTGAAACATTGGTGGTCTTCGCAATTATCGAACTCCATGGCTGGGAATCGTATTTAGCCCTTCGTGAAGTCATTCTTGTGAGGCTTGTGCAGTTGGTTGCTCAAGCAAAAGCTTCTGAGGTTGTTTTGCCGGTCGCGAGAGGGTCTTCTCCAGCGCAGTTGCAGTGTGTTCCTGGCTTGGTTCAGCAGGCGCTGATGCAGGATCCAAATTTGGAATTCTTCTCCTGCCGATTGGAAAGAATTGCTCCCTATAGCTACGACTATGTTATTGAGCTCGGCTCCACCCACGATGACCACAATGCTTTTGAAGACAGCATGCATTCTTTGAATCGGCGACTCATCCAAGCACTTTGCGAGCAGGGAATTGATATCCCCTATCCCACCCAAACACTTAATTTCAAGTGAGTGAATGCACGATGAAACGCATTCCTGAACCTGAATTGATGAATGGCCAGGAGCAGGCTCTGGCTTATGCATCAGCTGATTTCAGTGCGGGTGATCAGGCGTTGATCGATCGTGTTCAAGCTCTGTTTCCCGCTGGTCTTGGTGAGCGCATTGCAGACCTTGGTTGCGGGCCCGGCAACATCAGCTTTCGTCTCGCGCGACACTTCTTAGCTGCTGATGTGGTGGGCTTCGACGGGGCATCAGTGATGTTGGCATTGGCCGAAGAGGCCCGCGCAGAGTGTTCAGATCTCTGCGCGCGTGTCAACTTCCGTCAGGTGGTTTTGCCTGACTGTTCACTTGATCGCGACTACAGCGCTGTGATCAGCAACAGCCTGTTGCATCATCTCCATGATCCGGCCGTGCTCTGGCAGTCGGTGAGAGCGCTTGGGATGCCAGGAGCAGTCATTTACATCAAAGACCTGCGTCGCCCCGTCAGCGAAGAAGACGTGCACGCCCTCAAAGACCGTTATCTGCGCGATGCTCCCGACGTGTTGCAACGGGATTACGTCGCTTCCTTGCATGCCGCTTTCACGGTGGAGGAGGTGGCAGAACAGCTTGTGAATGCTGGTTTGGCTGATCAGCTCTCCGTCGCCAGCGTCGACGATCGCTATCTCGAGGTCTGGGGTCACTTGTTCTGAGAAGCTGGCCCGATGACAAGTCCCTCCGTCTCAGCTGAAAACCCCGAGCTTCAGGCCCTGGCTGAAGCGGTGGATCGACGTCGCAATTTCGCGATCATCTCCCACCCTGACGCGGGTAAGACCACGCTGACCGAGAAGCTCCTCCTCTACGGGGGGGCGATCCAGCAGGCCGGGGCCGTGAAGGCCCGCGGTGAGCAACGCAAGGTCACTTCCGATTGGATGGAGCTGGAGAAGCAGCGCGGCATCTCCATCACGTCGACGGTGTTGCAGTTCGACTACGGCACCAACACCATCAATCTGCTGGATACCCCAGGTCACCAGGACTTTTCAGAAGACACCTACCGGACCCTGGCCGCAGCGGACAACGCTGTGATGCTGGAGGATGCGGCCAAGGGGCTTGAACCTCAGACGCGCAAGTTGTTTGAGGTCTGTCGCATGCGGCAGATCCCCATTTTCACTTTCATCAACAAGATGGATCGCCCAGGACGCGATCCCTTGTCGCTGCTCGATGAAATTGAGTCAGAGCTTGGTCTCACCCCTTGGGCGGTGAATTGGCCAATTGGCAGTGGCGAGCAATTCCGAGGCGTCATTGATCGCCGCACGCGACGCGTGATCTTGTTCAGCCGAGCTGAACGGGGCCGTCAGGCGGAAGAACTTGAAATGGACGCGGATGATCCCCGTCTCCTGGAGATGGTGGAGTCTGACCTGCTGGAACTAGCGCTTGAGGAACTGGACCTGCTGGAGGCAGCAGGGGCGGAACTGGATTTGGAAATGGTCCATGCCGGTGAGCTCACACCGGTGTTTTTCGGGTCTGCGATGACCAATTTCGGCGTCCGGCCTTTTCTTGATGCCTTCCTTGAGCTGGCCCAGAAGCCCATGCCCCGCACGAGCAGTGCCGGTGAAATTGAGACCATTCGCCCAGGTTTCAGCGGCTTTGTGTTCAAGCTCCAGGCCAACATGGATCCTCGCCACCGCGATCGCGTGGCGTTTGTCCGCGTCTGTAGCGGCAAGTTTGAGAAGGACATGGCGGTGCAGCATGCACGCACCGGCAAAACCATTCGTTTATCCCGGCCTCAGAAATTGTTTGGCCAGGATCGTGAAGTGGTGGAAGACGCCTACCCCGGCGATGTGATCGGTTTGAACAACCCAGGAATGTTTGCCATTGGTGACACCCTTTATCTGGGCTCCAAGGTGGAATACGAAGGAATTCCCTGTTTCAGCCCGGAGATCTTCAGCTGGTTGCGGAATCCCAACCCTTCCGCTTTCAAAAACTTCCGCAAGGGCGTGAACGAACTACGCGAAGAAGGGGCTGTTCAGATCCTCTACGACACTGACGAAAGCAAGCGGGATCCGATTCTGGCTGCGGTTGGCCAGCTGCAGCTGGAGGTGGTGCAGCACCGCCTTGAGAATGAATATGGCGTTGCCACTCGGCTTGAACCGCTCGGCTACCAGGTGGCCCGTTGGGTCACCGGTGGATGGCAGGAGTTGGAGAAAGTGGGCCGTATCTTCAATTGCAAAACGGTCCGGGATGCCTGGAATCGGCCTGTGTTGCTGTTCAAGAACGAGTGGAATCTCAACCAGTTGCGTGAAGAGCATCCCGATTTTGCTCTGAGTGCTGTTGCGCCGGTCGTGAGCGGTGTGGAACCCATCAGTCTCTAGTTCGCCTTCTCAGCTCTCGCGATCAGGCCGGGGGCTCGCCAGACTTTTTCAACTTTTTTGAACCGCGATGGTGGACACCATCTGGTTGCACCGTCCCAGTGATGACGGCGGGATTGATTACGTCTGTTTCCGCTCTCGACAGGGGGAAGTCGAGATCCTTGAGGGTTACCACCTCCCCCCGCAAATGCCGTTGATCAAAACGCGCTTGTCGTTGGGTTCTGCTCAAGCGCGACATCGGCGTGATCACCTCGAGAACTGTCTCGGTTACAGGCACGGTCCCCCCGTCTTTTGACGTGGCTCCGTTGCATTCGTCGCCGCTGCTGCAGCCGTCTCGATACGCTCAGTTGAGTGCTTCTTGCGGTTATGGCCTCCGGGGTTGATTCCGGTTCCGATTCCGGCTCTCAGGATCCCTACGCCAGGCTTGGCATCACAGCCGAAAGCGGCTTTGAAGCGGTGCAACAAGCCAAGGCTGCAGCCCTCGATGCTGCGGGGGATGACCCCCAGGCCAGGGCCAAGGTTGAAGCCGCCTACGACGCGGTCTTGATGGCTCGTCTTCGGGAACGGCAGACCGGAAAGCTCAGTGTCGCTGCAGCGAGTGCGTCTGAGCGAGAGCAGCAGGTGGCCTCCCAGGCTTCCGCACTCAATAACGGTCCAACGGTTCTCACCCGCCTCCGCCAGCTCTCCATTCCCAAACCATCGGTCAGTGTGGGCTCTTGGACGCCCACCCTCTCTCTTGTTGAGGGCCAAGGTCTTCTTGTTCGCGCAGTTGCTGGGGGTCTTGGTCTGCTGCTGCTGGTGGCGACGTCGGGTTCGGCTGATTTGGTGTTGTCGTTGGGCACCATCGGCCTCTTCCTCAGCCAGATCAAGCGTGGTCGTCGACCTCTTGCCTCCCTTGGCTGGAGTGTGTTGCTTCTGGCCGTCGGTCTTGCAATTGGAGCGCTTTTCGTGGCAGTTGCTGGTTCAGCAGTTGTGCCTCTGTTCGGCGCTGACCAACTTCAAGCCTTGCCGGCCTTGCTGCTGTTGCTGGCCGGCGCGTTGCTGTTGGCCTAGGGCGCTTTAGCTGGCGGTAGGCAGCCCATCGATCAGCGCCTTGAGCCCATCGCTGTCGACCCGATAGACCTCACTGCAGAAGTGGCAGGTCAGTTCTGCGCCGCCGTCTTCTTCCAACATCGACGTCAACTCTTCTCTGCCCAGCATTTGCAGTGCTCCGAGGCTGCGCTCATAACTGCAGGGGCAGTGGAACTGGATGGGCTGGCTGGGTTCACCCGCTGGAATGGGCTGTGGATCCAGGTCGGGGAAAACGTCTTTGAGGAGTTCTTCCAGGTTGTTTTGGCATGCTGCCAACCGGCCACTGAAATTATCGATTTCACGGCAACGTTCCTCGAGAAGAGCAACAAGGGCCGGTTCTTCGGCGGCTTTCGGTAGCACCTGCACCAGAAGGGCTCCACTGCAGATCAGCCCATCACTGTTGATCTGCTCCCCCACAAAGACGGCTGATGGTGTCTGCTCAGAGTGGAGCAGATAGGACGCCACGTCCTCGCCAATCCCTCCACGCACAAGCTCCACGGTGCTGCTGAAGGGTTCTCCTTTGCCTTCATCACGCACGACGTGGAGGTACCCCGTTCCCGCCGCTTCTGCGAAATCGAAGCTGTAGTGCCCGCCCGCATCGGCGATCGGGTCCAGTTCCAGGCTTGGGTTCCCGACGTAACCCCGAACGGTGCCGTTCCGTCCTGCATCGACCATCAGCCCCTTGAGCGGGCCATCAGACCCAAAGCGCAGGCTGACGCGGCCATGGGCCACTTTCATCGAGCTCGCCAGAAGCAGACCCGCACCCATGCCCCGCCCCAGCATCACCGTGGTCAGATAGGACAAACCGTGCCGGCGGCGGGCTTCACGGGTGGCCTCCGTGGTGGTGACGGCCACGAGACGGATGCCGCCTCCGGCGGCGGTCGCCCGGACAAGGCGGTCACTCATGGAGGTCAGTCAACTGCGGCCAATGGTGACAGAGCACGGAGCTGACCGGCTTGCAGTTTCCATTGCTCACACTCCCAGCGCTGGAATAGATCCGGCTCATGGGTCACCACAATCAACACTTTGTCGCGGGCCAGGTCCTGCAGCAGTTCGAGGACGTCATCGCGCACCGACCAATCCAACCCTGCAGTGGGTTCATCCAGCAGCAGGACATCGGTTTGGCGCATCAGCTGCACAGCCAATGCCAACCGTCGCTGCTGACCGCCACTCAACCGTTCGGGTGCTTGTTTGAGGTCAACATTGCTCAGGCCCACGCGACGCAGCGCTTGGTGCATCGCGTCGGTGCTGAGGCGCCGATGCCCCAGCTTCAGTTCCTGGCTCACGCTCAGCCCGAGGAAATGGCGTTCCGGGAACTGAAACAGCACGCCACAGAGCCACCGTCGCTGCCGACGGGTGAGGCTTTGTCCCTTCCACGTCACCGTTCCTCGCTGCTCCCCTGCAAGACCGCTGACGACCTCGATCAGACTGGTCTTTCCGCTGCCGCTCGCCCCCGAAATCAGCACGGGCCGACCGGAACTGACCCGCAAGTTGATCCCTTTCAGTACGGGTTGTTCCGTGGTTGCGGGTTGGTACTGCAGGTCGTTCAGTTCAAGCATGGTGCGCCGGTTGAGCCGATTCCCTTGAGCCAGTGGCCACAGCTTGCTTGATCCCTCCCCCTTGCAGCGATGATGAGGGTGAGATGGCCACAACCATGGACGTTCGTTTTCGTGAAGTCGACCCGTTCAACTGCTGGCTGTGGCTGCGTTTTTCGGATGTCCCCAGTCAGGGGGAACGGAACTACGTGGATGGCGTGTTTGACAGCTGGTATGTGATGGGCCGACTCGGCGGGTTCAACGCTGAGAACCTTCAAGCCCATGAGGCGGGGGAGGACCTCAGTTGGATGAGCTACGACAACGAGCAAGCCACTGCCGCGATGCCAGCACTGATGCACAACATGGGACAGCTGGAATACAACCAGCAATGGGGGCGTTGCTGGATCGATCTGGGTACCACCGATGCCTTTGCTCTCGATGTGCTGATCAATGCACTGCGCCAGTTGGACAGTGATGTCGTTCAGCTGGAGGAGCTGCTGGTGGGTGGTGAAAACGAGGATTGGCCTGCTGAAGAGCATCCCGACAGCGTTTTCCCCTCCATGAACTGACTCGCTGCGATGGCGGAACTCCGTCGCCTGCTCATTGCTCCTACCCGGTTGCCAACCAGTGGGTCAGTGTTGGTCTTGGAGGGGGATGAACGCCATTACCTTCGCCGGGTTCTGCGGCTTCGCCCCGGCGATCACCTTGCTGTTGTTGATGGTCAGGGGCATAGTTGGTCGGCCCAACTCATGGAAGGCGGCGAACAGCTGGACCTCCATCAACCGTTGGATCAACCTTTGGAAACCGCTTCGGCTCCTCGGCCCCGCCTTGGTTTGGCAGTAGTGGGCGTACGTCGCGGTATGGACGATGTGATGCGGATGGCGTGTGAGCTGGGGATTGATTGCATCCAGCCGCTCTCCTCCCAATGGCGCACACCCCAGGCAGAGGATCGCCCCGATCGCTGGCACACGATCTTGAAGGAAGCGGTGGAGCAGTGTGAGCGCCTGTGGATGCCCGAGCTGCTCTCCACCGTGGAGGCGAAGGACTGGTGGTCGATGCCAGCTGAGGGCAGTCTCAAGGCCCTGGCGACCACGCGTCAGCCGGATTCAGTGCGTTTCGATGACTGGCTTGCGTGCGAACAAGCGGCACTGGATCACGGCAACATTCCTGAGCTTTGGATCGCGATTGGCCCAGAGGCCGGTTGGACGGCGACGGAACAGGACGATGCCCAGCGGAATGGGTGGACACCTCTCGAGATGGGGCGCACGATTTTGAGGACCTCGACTGCAGCCGTGGCCGCTGCAACGTTGCTGAGCCACTGGCGATTCCGGTTGCCGCGCGACAACGAGAGCGCTCCAGCCTGATCATCCAACGCCCCGTTGTGTGGGCAAGACGTCATGGCCACACAGACCGTCAAAAGCGGAAACGATGAGGTCGTCCCGATTCTGATCGGAGAGTGCTGAACCTTGTTTAGTGGGTCGATCGTTGAACGGAGAAGACTGTTGGAGAGGTCAATGAACGTGAACGTGTTTCTTCTTTCCAGCGTTGTTGAGGTTTTGGCGTGTTCTGAATTTGACCTCTAGTCTCAAAAGATCTGATTGCGTTGGTTATGAGGTTCGCTGCCTTGATGATTGGAATGGGCGTTGCTTTGTCTCCTCTGATGCAGCTGCCTGTAGTCGCGCAGGATGCGCGAGACACCCTTGTTCGTCAAATTGTTGAAGCACAGCAGCTTCCAATAGCCTGGTCTGAGTCTCTTGCGAAATCTGCTGAAGCCAACACACAGATGGCAAAAGGGCTTTTGGACCAAATCGCCAAGCAATCAGGTGACACGCTTCCTCCAACCTTCCAAGCTGCCTTTGATCGGTTTGTTGCAAAAATCAGCTCGGGTGTAACGGTTGAGGAGATGGTTGATGAGTGGTCAAGGTTGTATGGGGCTCAATTGTCCATCAATGAACTGCGAGAAATTTTGAGCTTTTACCAATCTCCCGCTGGCATCAAAAGTGCAAAGGCGGCTCGAAGTGCGTTGCCTGAATTCCAAAATTGGCGGAATCAACAGCTTGAGATGCGTGCCGCTGATGCTTTCAAAGAATTTCTTGCTGATATTGAAGCTGCTCGTTGATTTTTTGTTGTGCTCTTGTGTATTCACCAAAAAGCCCCGCTCTCGATATGTCTGCCGGTCACAGCAGGCTCTCTCGTCAAGATGCGGGGTGAGGTCGGTCGTCGTGCTGAACTGTAGTGTTCGGCCGCGAGTTCGATTTAGAGGCTGGTTTCCCGCCCAGTCGATGAGCTCTTGAACAGGTCGGAGGCCATGGAGCGGAAACCGCTCAGGTTGGCTCCAGGCCGGCGCTTCTGAGGCCGCAGTGCATTGCCAGGTTGCAGGGCATCGACAGCGAATGTGGTGAGTGTCACCTCCGGGCGTGCGGATTCAGCCGCGGCCAATTCAGCTGCAATCGCTTCAGCGGTGGTCAGTGAGGGCTTCTTGGCCTGACTCGGAGCTGGAGTCGCAGCGGTCGGGCTCTCCTTGACGGTCTCCAAGGGAGCTGCGACTGCAACGGCGAGCTGGGCAGACTTGGCTTCAGGTTCGGTTTTGATCTCTTGGTCGTCTTCTGTGGCTTCTCTCACTGGAGCCACGATCGCCGCAGGAGCTGAAGGCTCAGATCCGTCCCCGAGTTCGAGGAAAAAGCCTTTCTTGTTGAACAGCATGCCGCGAACTCGACAGTGACCTCCGCTGATTATCCGTTGCGCCAGTCCCTCTACGGTTGATGCTTAGGGCAGTGCAACACAGGTTGATGGCCTCGGACGCTGCAGGACTCACCACTTGGGTCACCGCTTTTGCCCTCAATGGGGTGTTGATTGCACTGGCACAACGGGTTCCCTTGCTGACGCGGGCCGGTTGGTGTCACGCCGCGATCCTGGGCACGATCCTCTGGGGCTGTCTGGGCTGGCAGGGATGGACCGCTGTGGTGCTCTACCTCGCACTGGGCTCGCTGGTGACCAAGGTGGGCTTCCAGCAGAAGCAGCGACAGGGGCTCGCCGAAGCCCGCGGTGGCCGTCGAAGCCCAGCGAATGTTTGGGGTTCGGCCGCTGTTGGAGCGTTTTTGGCGTTGCTGATCGGAAGCGGTCTCGGGCCTAAGCCGTTGTTGCTTGTTGGCTTTTCCGCCAGCTTCGCCGCCAAGTTGGCCGACACCTTCGGCAGCGAAATCGGTAAGCGCTATGGGCGCACCACGGTGTTGATCACCACCTTGCGCCGCGTGCCCCCCGGAACAGAGGGCGCCGTGAGCCTTGAGGGAACCTTGGCCAGCGCAATCGGAAGCCTGGTGATGACAGCAGTTGTTGTGGCTGTGCAGTTGGTGCCAGCAGGGCCTCTGGCCTGGTTGGTGGCGGCCGTTGGTCTGCTGGCGACATTGCTGGAAAGTCTGCTTGGTGCCCTTCTCCAGGAGCGCACACCCTGGTTGACCAATGAAATGGTCAACGCCATTCAGACGGCCGTTGCTGCTGTGTTGGGCATGGCTGCAGTGGTTGTGTTGGCCAGTTGACGCAGTTTTTCCAGTGAGCTCCGCAGGATTCGCCTGATCTCCGAGCAACTGCAGCCGTCTTCCTTGGCGATGTCTTTGGCTGAAGTCCCTGCCAGGTAGTGCCTCTCGATGCAGCTTCGTGCTCGCTGCGGCAACTGCTCCAATTGCTCCTGCAACCACTCACGTTGTTGGTCGTCATCACAGCTGACGGTCATGTCAGAGAGTTCCTGGATCAGGGGGATGTCCCCATCCGCGTCGCTGGGATAGCGATCTCTGCTTCTGGGCTGATCAAGGCTGATCAGATGATGCTGCTGATGGCCGATAAGGGCCTGTCGCCATCGCTCAAGACTGACGCCCAGTGTTGATGCCAGTTGATGATCCGAAAAAGGGGGACGCTGGGCATGGGCGCGCTGCTCCTGCAGGCGGATTGCTTGGGTGTGAAGGGCATCCAAGCGCCAGGGGATGCGCAGGCAGCGCACGCGGTCGCGCCGAAAGTGTTGGATGCGCCCCGTTGCCAGTCGCATCGCATAGCTGCTGAAGCGGTTGCCGCGCGATGCCTCGAAGCGCTCAGATCCCTGAATTAAGCCGAGATAGGCCTCTTGAAGCAGATCGTCGTGCTCTCCACAGCCACGGCCCAGTTGCCGGTGCGTGGCGAGATGGGCCAATCCGCAGTGACGCAAGACCTGCGCGTTGCGTTTCTGAATTGACACTGGCAGCTTTCGCCGCTGTTCACAGCGGATCCGCCGTTGTTGGAGACGATTGATGGGTTCGGAAGTCATGCATGGGAATCGCACTGCATTCACGCTCTGCGTGATCAATGCGGTGCTCCTCCCCAGGAATGGTGAATCCGATTCCCCCTTCAGAGGGACGCAGGCTGATAGGGGATGAGGCGTTTCAGTTCTGATCGGAGAGAAATTCCTGCTTGAGGGCGGCGATCAGCGCCAGGCATGACCGCATCGGCATGCCGTTGTCGAGGCTGGGCTGAAGCTCCTTCTCCAGGTCGCTGATCACCTGTTGGGCTGATTCACCCCGCTTCATCAGTTCTCGCACCGTGAGGATGGCGGCGTCTTCAGTGAATCCGAGCAGGTAGTCCTTGAGTTGAGATGTCGAGGCCTGGGCGATGATCGCCGCGGTTGGGTTCGGCACAGACGGATCGGCAGTCGCACGGACTTTACGGACGCCGCAGCGCGGGATTCAGGTCTTCGTTAGCTCCAGAGAGGTGTGGCCTGGGTGCGTGTTTCCAGACCTGCCCAGTCCAGCAGCGCAGGCCAATGCATCAGGCGTTGGTGAATCCAGTGGTGGCCATCGGCATTGAGGTGAATGCCATCCGGCTCGATCCAGCCAAGCCAGCCAGGCTCCAGTTGCATCGGTTGGTGGAGAGGCAAAAAGGGGACGTCGGCCTCCAGGCAGGCCTCCTCCAGTTGGGCTTCGTAGATGCTGATCGCTGCATTGTCGTACCAGAGACAGTCAGCGAAAGGCATCGGGTGTTCGTCGACAGGCGTCAGGCCCAGCACCATCACCTGAGTTTGAGGCGCCATGGCCCTGATTAATTGCTCCACCCCGAAGCGATAGGCATCAGCGCTGAGGAGAGGGCGACCATCACGGCGTCCGACCTTGGCGCTGTCGTTGAGCCCAACCGACAACAGCAGTCCTCCCGGTGTTTGGCGTCGCAGTTCACCGCGGGTCTTCCATTCTTGCTCCCATCGCTGGGCCACATTTTCCAGGCCATCTCCGCGCACCCCCAGTGGGTAGACCACGGGGGCTTCCGGGGTTTGCATCCAGCTGCGCCGTAAGCGTTCGCACCAGCCTCCGCCCTCGCGATCACCCCACCCATAGACCCCGCTATCGCCGATCACGGTCAGTTGGCGTGGTGCTGATGGCATCCCTGAAGGTGTTGATCCCCCTCAGCTTTGCAGGCTTATGGCGACGCCGTTCCGTTGGATTGCTGCAACCAGCCTTGCCGGCAACGATCGCTGAGATGTTCGCCGGCAAGGGTGAGCAGCGCAAAGCATGCAATCAACAGAACCACTGCGGCCCAGTAAAAGGAGCTCAGGGATTCGATCAGCATCCAGCCCAGCCCGGTGCCCCCCACCAAGCCAACCACCACCGTCTCCCGAAGGATCACATCAGCTCGGTAGGCCCCATAGGCGAGATAGGAATGGCTTTGCGGGCTGAGCTGCCCCAGCAGCCAGGCCTGACGGCGCCCCGCCCCTGTTGCTGCCAGGGCTGTTTCCCGGTCGTCCGTTTGTTGATCAAGGCCTTCCACCAACAATCGACCCATCACCCCTGCGTTCTGGAGACCAAGGGCAAGGGCTGCCAGAGAGAGGGTGGGCAGCGTTGCGAGGAGCAACATCAGCAGGGTCAGTGGGGCTGGCAGCACGCGCTGTAGGGCCCAAAGGCAGAGCAACACACGTTTTGCCAGCATCCCCGGCAGGAGCAAGAGGCAGAGCGGTGGGATGGCGATGGCGACGCCAGCGGCCATGAACGTGAGCCTCAACGTCTGTTCCACCATCTCCAGCCACGGCAATTCGAGGGCGGCAGCCTGAAGATCCGCCAGCCCTGGCAGTGGAGGCAGCATCCATTGCAGGGGCATGCCTGTGTCAGGCACAAGCGCTTGGAGACCCAATCCGCCACCCCACGCAGCGATCATTGCGATCACCAGCAGGCTGACGCTGCTCCATTGGTTCGGGTGTTGTCGCTGCGTTCTTCGCCAGAGTCCCAGGCCTTGTTCCAACAGAACGCTGAGCAGGATCAACAGCCAGAGACCGCTCCAAAATTCCTGAAACTGCAGCGACTGGAGGGTCAGTTTCAGTTCGGTGCCGATCCCTCCTAATCCGAAAACCCCCAGCAGGGTGGCGCTGCGCAAGGCGCATTCAAGGCGGTAACCCCCGTAGCTCAACAGCACCGCCTGCAAAGGCGGCGCGAGGCTGGTAAGCAGGGCTGAGGGTGCTGTTGCTCCTGTCTGCAACATCGCGGACAGAGCGCGACGATCGATGCTGTCGATCTGATCGCGAAACACCCTGGCCACCAAGGCTCCGTAGGGGATCGTGATGGCGGCGACTGCGACCCATGGGTGCAGTCCCACCACCTGCAACAACAGCAATCCCCACAGCAGTTCATGAATTGATCTGGGGATGGCCAGCACGCTGCGCAGCAGGGGAGCGGGCTGGATCGGCAGCTGTGTGCTCGACCACACCACATCACTGCTGAGGATCCCGAGAATCAGGCCAATCAGGGTGCTCAGACCCCAGCCCGCCAGGGCTGTGGCAACAGTCACCTGAAGTCCATTCCAGAGGGATGCAAGCAACAGCGGATCGCCACTGGGATGCCATGCCGCCCACAAAAACTCACCCCAGGTCTCGAGTCCGCCGCCATGGATTCCTTGGAGAACCACCACCAAGACCGGCAGGAGAGCAAGCCCGGGCAAAAGACACAGCAACGGAGGGCTCAGCCGCCACCGGTTCATGCTTGCGCCCCCTTGGCAGTGTTGATTGCAGGCCCGTACAGATCCTTGAGCTCGCGGTCAGTAATGGCTTTGGCAGGGGCATCGAGAACCATACGACCCTGTTTCAGGCCAATCACGCGATTAAAACGTTGGATCAGGTCGGGTCGATGCAGACAGATCACTGTGGTGCTCGGAAGCACGTCGTGATCATCCAGGGGGCTTTGGCGCAGCAGGGTTGTCAGCAGATCCTCAACCAGCGCGGGGTCGAGGCTGGACAGCGGTTCATCCGCTAAAACCAGACCCGGGCGTTGGCGAAACAACCTGGCCAAGGCCACGCGTTGGCGCTGTCCCCCGGAGAGGGACGTGACCGGCCGATCGAGCAGGTCGGGCTGCAGCCCTGCCTGTTTCAGACAACGCCCGCAGGCCTCTCGCTCCAGCGGCAGGAGCAGGTTGGTGAGGGCCCAGAGCAACGAGCGCCGCCCGAGGGCTCCGCTGTTGACGTTTTGGGCCACGTTCAGTTCCTCCACAAGACGTAAGTCCTGCCAGAGGGTTCCGATCTGGCGACGCTCTTGTCGAGGTCGCAAGTGCAGCTCTGTCCCCCGCCAGTACACGCCACCGGCATCAGGTTTCAAGCTGCCGTTGGCGATTGAAAGAAGACTGCTTTTGCCGGCTCCACTGGGGCCAAGAAGGGCCACGGTCTCCCCCGCTTGAAGGGAGAGGGAGACGTGATCCAGGCGTGCTGTGTCGCGACCTCGAAGGCTGACGTCGCGAAGCTCCAGCACTGCCGTCACCGGATTTTGCCGAGTTGACGGCCCACGGTTTCGATTGCTCGATACTGCGAGGCTGAGGCTGGAATGAACTTCTCAGCGCCGAAGAGTTCGAGAACCGTTTTGCCGTTTCCTGAGGGTTGGATTCCGAGAAGGGCTTGTTGCAACTTGGTGGTGAAGCCTTTGCCGAAGCGCTTGTCGAGACCTGGACGCGCCACCCAGTGGTAGTCCACATAGGTGGGGGTTCGCCAGATCACCTTCACCTTGGTCGGGTCGACTTTGCCGTTCTTGAGGTTGCTATTCCAAACCTGTTCATTCAGGGCGCCAACCTCATAGGAACCGCTCTGAACCACGGCAATCGTTGCGTCGTGGCTGCCGCTGAATCCAGCTTTGCCCCCTGCAAATTGACTGGGTTTCAACCCCGCCTGCTGGAGGAAATGCTGGGGCATCAAGCGGCCAGATGTGGAGCTCTCGGACCCGAAGCTGAAGCGCTTGCCCTGCAGGCTTTTAAGACCCTGGATGTTGCTGATTGGTTGCAGGCCACTCTTGGTGTTGGCGATGAAAACGCTGCGGAACTTGGCGTCGATATCGCGTTGGGCAAGCACGACCGCTCCAGGGGTTTGGAGCCTGGCCTGCACGCCCGTGAGTCCACCGAACCAAACCAGATCGAGACCTCCAGTACGGAACGCACTGACAGAGGCTGGATAGTTGCTGACTGGGATGTAGCGAACGGGAACGTTGAGCTTTTGGCTGAGTTGCTTGGCGAGAAGGCCATACAACCGGTTCAGTTTCTCGGGGTTCTGATCCGGGATGGCGCCAATGCGGAGCGTTTCAGCTGCCCAACTCGGAAGGGCCGTCGACGACAGAATTCCGAACAGGGCAAGACTGAAGGCGACGGCCCGGCGTTCTCGAGCTGGCATGGGTGCTGGCAAATGGGATGAGATGAACAGTGCGCTCTCTCATTTCAGGCGCTAAGCAGCCGCCCAAGGCGCGAAAGAGCATCATCGATCGTCTCACGCGACACGGCACAAGACAGACGAATGCAGCGGTCATCCCCAAAGGCCAGACCAGGCACCAGGGCTAAACCTTCCTGCTCCAGGGCAACTTCGCAGAATTGCATCGAGCCTTCGACATGCTCCGGCAATTTCGGAAAGGCGTAGAAGGCGCCTTTGGGCTTTACCAGCGTGAGCCCATCAATGGCTTGCAGTCCTGTCACCAACTGGCTGCGACGGCTGTTGTAACTGGTCGCCATCGATCGGACGCAGTCCTTGGACTCCATTAATGCAGCGAGGGCTCCGCGTTGGGCAAAGCTGCACACGTTGCTGGTGCTTTGGCTCTGCAGGGCGGATGCTGCCTTGATGACCGCGGAGTCGCCAGCGAGGTACCCCAGGCGCCAACCGGTCATGGCCCACCCCTTGGCAAATCCATTCACCACAAACGTGCGCTCTGCGAGATCTGGCGCCACTGCAGCGAAGCTGTGGTGCTCGACTCCCTCATCCAGCAGGTATTCGTAGATCTCATCGCTCATCACCAGCAGCTGGGGATGACGCCGGACCATGTCAGCCAGTGCCAGGAGCTCGTCTCGGTCGCTGACCCGCCCCGTTGGGTTGCCAGGCGTGTTGATCACCAGGAGGCGAGTGCGCGGGGTGATCGCGGCTTCCAGGGCCTCAAGATCCAGCCGGAATCCTGTCTCCGCTGATGCGGGCACGGTCACGGGTTCGGCACCCGCAAGCCGCGCCATCTCTGGATAGCTGAGCCAGAACGGGGAGGGGATCAGTACCTCATCACCAGGGTTGAGCACCACCTGGAACAAGTTGAAGATCGCCTGTTTACCCCCATTGGTCACCAGTACGTTGGCGGCTGTGGAGGGGATGCCGTTGTCCCGTGTCAGCTTGTTGGCAATAGCCTCGCGCAGCTGAGGGTCCCCAGCTGCAGGGCCATAGCGGGTGACTCCATCACGGAGGGCTTTGATCGCGGCCTCAACGATGAACTCAGGCGTGCCGAAATCGGGCTCTCCAGCCGACATGCTGCAGATGTCGCGCCCGGCCTGCTTCATGGCAGCCGCACGGGCGCTGATCGCCAGCGTGAGCGATGGTTGGAGGGCGATGGCCCGGTTGGAGAGCAGGGACGGGCGGAGCATCAGCGCAGCACCCCTCCACCGGGTGCCCAAGACCACACCATCCTGCCTGATCTGGTGTCCCAGGCCACCTTCAACACGTCAGGATTGTGGGGACGCTGAGGACGTGTTGAGCGACGTTGTTGTGCCGAATGAGGTGACGCTCAGCTGGGTGATTCCCAGTGCCCATCCGCATGAGCTTGCTGCTTTTTACGCCGGTCTGTTGGGTGAGGCTCCCCGTGCCGGTCTTTCAGCCAGCCATTGGTTGGTGTCCCCTCAGGGGATGCCTTCGCTGCAGTTTTACCGCCCCTCATCAACACGGGAACTGCCGCCGAAGGGTCGTGCTTGGTCTCCCTGTCTGGCGCAAACAACGGATCGGGATCTCCTCGCGGCGCTTGAACGCTGGTGCGATCAGGCACAACAGCAGGGTGCAGCCGTGCAGGAGCCTGCGCGGCTGGAATCGTTCGGCGCTGAATGCTGGATGGTGGATCCCGAGCGCAATGCCTTTCTGCTCTTGATGACCTCGAAGCGCAACGCATGACCAGCAAGTCCTTCACCCGGCAATGGCTCGAGGCCTGTGGTGGTTGTTGTCGTTGCTCGCTCTCAACCCAACGTCAACAGGTGGTGGTTAGTCGGGGGAACCCCAATGCGCAAGTGATGCTGATTGGTGAGGCTCCCGGTGCCAGTGAGGACGCCCAGGGCCTTCCCTTTGTTGGCCGTTCCGGCCAGCTTTTGGATCAGCTGCTCGTGCAGGCCGGGCTCAGTCCTGACCGTGATTTGTTCATTACCAATGTGGTGAAGTGCCGCCCCCCCGACAACCGCAAGCCTTCCGCCAAGGAGCTCAGCGCCTGTCGGCCCTGGATTGAGGAACAGATCGCGATCGTGGATCCGACCGTTGTGATTCTGGTCGGAGCCACAGCCGTTTCAGCAATGCTCGGATTGAAACAGGCGATGCGTTCCCTACGCGGCGTGTGGATTGAACAGGATCAACGCTCTTGGCTGCCCATCTTTCATCCCTCTTATTTGCTGAGGAATCCATCCCGTGATCCGGGCAAGCCAGTGTCCTTGACTCTGGAGGATCTTTGTCAGGTGCGGGATCGGTTATGCCAGGGTGAGCCCGCATCCGGCGCGCCCAAGCCTTGACCGCCACTTCAGTGACTGCCATCAACGCCGACTCCCGTCGCTACGACACCCAGATCCATCGCCGTGTGACCCGCACGGTGATGGTTGGAGACGTTCCCATTGGCAGTGCCCATCCCGTGGCGGTGCAGTCGATGATCAATGAGGACACTCTCGATATCGATGCAGCCGTTGCTGGCATCCGTCGGCTGGCCGATGCCGGCTGCGAAATCGTTCGTGTCACCACACCCTCCATGGCTCACGCCAAGGCCATGGGTGAAATTCGCGCTGCCCTGCGAGCGCAAGGGTGCAACGTTCCTTTGGTGGCCGACGTTCACCACAACGGCATCCGCATCGCTCTGGAAGTGGCGAAGCATGTCGACAAGGTGCGCATCAATCCCGGGTTATTCGTTTTCGATAAACCCGACCCGTCCAGGCAGGAGTTTTCCCAGAGCGAGTTCGATGCGATTGGTCAGCGCATCAAAGATGACTTCCGCCCCCTTGTGGAACTGCTGAAAGCTGAAAACAAGGCGTTGCGGATCGGCGTCAATCACGGTTCCTTGGCTGAGCGAATGCTGTTCACCCACGGCGACACCCCGAAAGGGATGGTGGAGTCGGCCATGGAATTTGTGCGCATCTGCGACGAGCTTGACTTCCACAACATCGTGATTTCGATGAAAGCTTCGCGCGCTCCCGTGATGCTTGCGGCCTACCGCCTGATGGCTGACACCTTGGACGCGGAAGGGTTCAACTACCCCCTGCACCTTGGCGTGACTGAGGCGGGTGATGGCGACTACGGCCGCGTCAAAAGCACGGCGGGCATTGCCACCCTCTTGGCGGAGGGGCTTGGCGACACGATTCGGGTGTCGCTGACAGAAGCACCAGAAAAAGAAATTCCTGTGTGCTTCTCAATCCTTCAGGCTCTGGGTCTTCGCAAAACGATGGTCGAATACGTGGCCTGCCCGAGCTGCGGTCGCACTTTGTTTAATCTCGAGGAGGTGCTCAATCAGGTGAGAAATGCCACCGCTCATCTCACCGGTTTAGACATCGCGGTGATGGGTTGCATCGTCAATGGCCCCGGCGAGATGGCAGATGCTGACTACGGTTACGTCGGCAAGACTCCCGGTGTGATCTCCCTCTATCGCGGTCGCGATGAGATCCGCAAGGTGCCTGAACAAGAGGGTGTGGAAGCGCTGATTCAATTGATCAAGGATGACGGGCGCTGGGTGGAACCCGCTTGAGCTGGTTAGGCTGAATAATCAGGCCTGAGCTGTCTTCATGTCCGCTTCCCAGCCCAATCGATCGAGTCGTTCCTCTTGGTTGGTCGTGCTTGGCGCCGGAGGATTGGCGGCGGCCGTTGCGCTCTCCTCTCCGGGCTTAGGCCTGCCTTCGGCTGGATCACCATCAATCACCGATAGCCCCAAGGAGGTGATTGATCAGGTTTGGCAGATTGTCTACCGCGACTATCTCGATTCCACCGGAAAATACGATCCACAACAGTGGAGAACCCTGCGTCGCAATCTGCTCACCAAGGCCTATGCCGGCAGTGAAGAATCGTATGAAGCGATTCGAGGGATGCTCGCCAGTCTGGATGATCCCTACACGCGTTTCCTTGATCCGAAAGAGTTCAAGGACATGCAGATCCAGACCTCCGGTGAACTGATGGGGGTTGGGATCCAGATCTCCCTGGATAAGGACTCCAAAGAAATCGTTGTTGTTTCACCGATTGAAGGCACTCCTGCATCCCGCGCGGGGGTTCAGCCCAAAGACGTGATCGTCTCCATCGATGGCAAGTCCACCAAGGGCATGACCACCGAAGACGCCGTCAAATTGATCCGCGGTAAAGAAGGGACAGAAGTGGTTCTCGGCCTGCGCCGGAAGGGAGCGGTTGTGTCCGTCCCCCTCGTGCGTGCCCGCATCGAGATCCATGCTGTTGAAAGCCAGCTCAACACCACAGCTGGTGGAGAAAAGATTGGCTACATCCGCTTAAAGCAATTCAACGCCAATGCCGCCAAAGATATGCGGGCGGCGATTCGCAAATTCGAAGCAGAAGGTGCGAATGGCTATGTGCTCGACCTGCGCAGCAATCCTGGCGGCCTGCTTGAGGCCAGTGTTGACATTGCCCGTCAGTGGCTGGATGAAGGCACCATTGTCAGCACGAAGACGCGAACCGGCATTCAGGATGTGCGTCGGGCAACCGGCTCTGCTCTGACCCAGCGTCCCGTGGTGGTGCTGGTGAATGAAGGGTCAGCCAGCGCCAGCGAAATTCTTTCTGGTGCTCTGCAAGACAACAAACGTGCCCAGCTCGTTGGCCAAAAAACCTTTGGCAAAGGGTTGGTGCAATCCGTGCGCGGTCTTTCCGATGGATCCGGTTTGACGGTCACCATCGCTAAATATTTGACCCCCAACGGCGTCGATATCCACAAGAACGGCATCAAGCCGGATGTGGCTGTGGCCATGAGCGAAAAGGAGATTGAATCGCTGCAGCTTGAGGATCTTGGTACCAAGAAAGACAGCCAATACCGCACTGCAGAAACCACGCTGTTGCGGGCGATCAAAGCTGCGAACCAAACCCAGACCTACAAGCCAGGTGGCGCCAATCTTCAGAGCGCTCTTCAACCGGCAGGCTGAGCGTTCAGGAAGCATTCGCTGACGCGACCGCATTAAAAAAGCCCAGGACTAAACCTGGGCTGAGACTTGAAAAAACTGACGCTTCAGGCAACCGGTTGCATCAAGCCACCACCAGGGGTGGAATCGTCGTCGTCGTTCTCAGTGTCGTTCTGCCAGATGGCATAAACCCCAAGAGCAGCGGCGCCGATCAGGCTGCTGAACAGGCTGAACGACCCTGAGGAAGCAATCGGATCGATGAACTCACCCAAGGCCCAACTCCCTAACTGAGGACACTGTAACGAAGAATTGCGCACTGTGGCGATTTGTTCTCATCTTTGCGGTGTTAAACGCTGAGAACGGCGTCGTTGCGCTGCTTGTCTTGATCCGCACGCTGCGCGTCGGTGAGACCATCGCCCCCAGGGATTTGAGCGGCCATCTGAGACAGCCAGGTTTTCAATTCCTCCAGCTGTTTGTCCATCGGCAACACGCCGAGGCCGCGGGCCAGCACCTTCGCCGTGCTCCCGCTCCCGCCCTGATAGACCAAGCGGCCATGCAGGTGTTGGGGTAATCCCTGCCGCAGCAAACGGAATGCCGGCTCTTCCATCGGTGTCTCTAGAGCAATGTTCGGTTTCTCGGGCCGAATCCGGGCGAAGCCACAGCGTTTTGCCAGCAACTTCAGCTCCATCAACTGCAGCAGCGACTGCACAGGGCCAGGCAGTGCTCCGAAGCGATCTGCCCAATCAGCTGCCAGTTCCACCAGCGCTTCGGCGCTCTGACACTCGCCAGCCGAGCGGTATGCCCCCATCTTTTCGTCGGCATCGGTGATCCAATCGGCCGGAATGAAGGCGGTGACCTGAAGGTCCACCTGGGTGTCATCGACCGCTGGAATGTCTTGTCCCTGGATCTCGGCCAGGGACTCCTGCAGCATTTCCATGTAGAGATCGAAGCCGATGGCTTCCATTTGGCCGCTTTGCTCCACACCGAGCAGGTTGCCAACGCCGCGGATCTCCATGTCGCGCATGGCCAGCTGATAACCACTGCCCAGTTGGGCAAATTCCTGGATCGCACGCAGTCGTTGCCGCGCGGCATCACTGAGAGACGCATCGCCTGGATAGAACAACCAGGCATGGGCCTGAATGCCACTGCGCCCCACCCGGCCGCGTAACTGGTAGAGCTGTGCCAGACCAAAGCGATGGGCGTCTTCGATCAGGATCGTGTTGACACGGGGGATGTCGAGGCCGCTCTCCACGATCGTGGTGCACAGCATCACGTCGGCTTCCCCGCCGTTGAAAGCAACCATCGCGCTTTCCAATTCGCCCTCGGCCATCTGGCCATGGGCCACCAGCAATTTCAAGCCGGGCAACATCTCGCGCAATTTGCCGGCCACCTCCTCAATGCCCTGCACACGTGGCACCACGTAAAACACCTGGCCGCCGCGATCCAGCTCTTGACGAATGGCACTGCGCACGGCCTCCTCATCCAAGGCAGCCAAGTGCGTTTTGATCGGTCGACGCAAGGGCGGTGGGGTGGTGATCAGGCTCATCTCGCGCACTCCAGAAAGGCTCATGTAGAGCGTTCGCGGAATCGGTGTGGCCGAGAGGGTCAAGACGTCGACGTCTTTGCGTAGCGCTTTGATCTTTTCTTTTTGGTTCACACCGAAGCGCTGTTCTTCGTCAACAACCAACAAGCCGAGTTTGTCGAAGGCTGTGCTTTTACTCAGCAACTGGTGGGTCCCGACCACCGCATCAATCGTGCCTTTCTTCAGCCCTTCAAGGATTGTTTTGCGCTCCCCTGCTGTGCGGAATCGGTTGAGAAGGGCCACCTTGATCGGGTAGGGAGCGAAGCGTTCTGACAAGGTGCGCCAGTGCTGCTGAGCCAACACTGTTGTCGGTGCCAGCATCGCCACCTGTTTCCCGGCGGTGATTGCTTTAAAGATCGCCCGAATGGCCACTTCGGTCTTACCGAAGCCCACATCTCCGCAGACCAGCCGGTCCATCGGTTGCGACTTCTCCATATCGCGTTTCACCTCTGCCGTCGCTTTGAGTTGATCCGGCGTTGGTTCGTAGGGAAAGGAGTCCTCGAGTTCTGTCTGCCAGGGTCCGTCGATGGGGAAGGCAAAACCAGGAGCCTGGTGACGTTCTGCGTAGAGCTTGACCAGATCCAGGGCGACCTTGCGCACCGCTTTGCTGGCCCGCTCCTTGGCCTTGACCCAAGCGGAGCCACCCATCTTGCTGAGCTGCGGTGGGCTGTCGCTATTGGCGCGATAGCGACCCAGGCTTCCGAGCTGGTCAGCGGCCACCCGCAGGATGCCATCGGCGTATTGCACGACGAGGTAATCGCGCACTTCACCGCTGATGGCCAGTTTCTCCAGCTTCTGAAAGCGCCCGATCCCGTGATTGCGATGCACCACGAAGTCCCCGGGCTGCATCTTGTTGGGGTCCACGGTCCGGCTAGCGGCCTTACGTCGCCGACGGACGTAGCCGGTGCTGGTGAGGTTCTGCTGCCCGAAAAACTCCCGATCGGTCACCAGCACCACGCGCCACGCTGGTAACTGGAGACCCTCCAGTTCAGCGGTGCCCTTGCTCTTCAAGGCAACCGGCGTGCCTTGTTCAATCAGTCGATCAATCGCTTGGTGGTCGGCGGCATTCGGCACGAAGCGGCTGATGCAGTCGTGCTCTTCCAACAAGGCGACTGCTCGGCTCGGCTGCGCGGAAACCAACCAGACCGCCTGACGTTCCCGCTGGTATCCCTTGATCAGTTCCCCCAGTTTTCCGAACTGATTGGGGTAGGCAGCTACGGGGCGACTGGACAAGTCAAACCCGTTGCTGTGATTGTCGTCTTCCAGCAGTTCCGCCAGATCAAAACCGGAAAATGCCTCGGCTTGTTCCATCGCCTCTGCAATGGAGCGGTGCAGCGGGGGCACCTTCAGAGCCAGTTCACTGTGATGCTCCTCGGCATGGTCCAGCCATTGCTGGCCGTGGGCCTGCCCGTGGCGCCGCTCATCGATCACCACACTGCAGTGATTCGGCAAGTAATCGAGGAGTGAAGCCGGTTGCTCCCAGGCCAAACCCATCAAACGGCGCATTCCTTCGGGGGTCTGACCGTCGAGAAGAGCACCCAGTTGCTCCTCTGAGAGAAGCTGGTCAAGCCCTTCCGGCATGCTGTCGCGCAGTTGCTCGGCGATCAGGGGGCTGAACCCTGTCGGGGTCAGCCTCAGATGCTCCACCGGGTCCAAAGAGCGCTGGCTCGCCGGGTCGAACTCGCGCAGCTTGTCGAGTTCATCACCGAAGAATTCCAAGCGAACGGGGAGTTCGCTGCTAACCGGAAAAATGTCGACGATGTCACCCCGCCGACTCCAGGTGCCTTCCTGGTCGATGGTGGAGACGCGCTCATACCCCAGTTGACTGAGATTGATGGCCAGCTCCTCAAGGTCGAGGCTGTCTCCTTTTCGCAAGGTGCGGCAGCGACTGGCCAGTGCCTGCGGAGGTGGCAGATGGGGCTGCAGACAGCGTTCAGTGGCGACGATTGCGAGTCCTTCGCTGCCTTTGTCCTGAAGTTCACTCAAGACCTGAAGCTGTCCCCAGGTGATTTCGGTGGTGGGATCAAAGGGTTCGTAGGGGGACCCTTCACTGGTGGGATACAGCTGGGCTGATCGCCAGCCCATCAGCTCAAGCAAAGCCGTCCAACGGCCTGCTTCCTCAAGTGTCGGCACCACCACGAGCAGCGACTGATCGGCCCGACGCGCGAGGGCTGTGGTCACGAGTGCCCTTGCTGCTCGATTGGCTCCACGCAACAGCAGTCGCTCTGATCGTTGGCTGCGCTCGAGCAATTCACCCGTCAACGCCGACGTCTGCAGCAGGCGCACCAGGGAGCTCAGGGGCATGGACAACTCAGTGACATGACTTGTGATCTTCGCAAGCGACTGCATCGACGTGTTGATGCAGCGGATGGCTTGTGCAAGTAGCGCCCCTACGATCGGATGACCGCTATGGCGTGATGCCTCGTTTTCGCTGTCCTGATTGCTGTTGTGGACCTGCGATCGTGCTCCGGCCTCCTAAAGGAGCCACGCCGATTTGTTCCCGCTGCGGAACGGTGCTGGAACGTCAGCCCCTGGTGCGCCCGATTCCTTTTTTCGTTCTGTTGTCAGTTGGCACCGCGTTGATTGCGCTGTCAATTCCAGCTTTGTTCGTTCCTCAACCACCCAAGCCCCGGTCGCCTCTTCCTGACTCAGGAACCGCAGGGGCGCCTCTTCCGCGCCAGAGTGCGCTGAGATCCATCGGTTGACCACGGTCGCTGCCCGCTATGGAAACCAAACTCGTCGCTTTTCTCGCTTTTGGAGCTGCAGTGTGCACGCTCGGCGCCTGGATGTTGTCGAGCCTATCCAGCCCATCCGATCGGCAACGCTGAAGTGAACCCTGGAAGACCGCTGGTCGGCCTTTTGGGGGACTCAGCTTTGATTTGAGCAGCTCAGGGGCCATCGCCTCTGACACCTACAACCAGAGGAGATGACCGTGATGGTGAGGAGTGTCGCTTCCTGGCCTCACCGGAGACCTGACGGCTGGTGTCGCCCCCGGGTCGTGATCACGGTCTAGGTCCACCTCTGGGAAAAGGACCTGAGTACAAGTTCTCAGAATCAAGCTCTTTCCCTCAGTTGAGGGATGTGGGCCTGACTCATCATCCCTCGACTGAGGGATGCAGTGCTCGTTCACCGAGCAGAACAACTTGATTGCGTTCGCCTGTGACCAAGATCACAGCCACAGTTGAGCGAGCTCACTGGTGTGAGTGCCGATCACGGCGATGGTGTGTGAGCCAGAGGGAGACCTCTGCTATCCCTATCGCAACGCCCAAAACCAATGCTTGCTCCCAAGAACCTCGTGCACCAAGAACGGAACGTTGTCCGTGAGACCCGTCGTGACCGCATCGTGAACACTGCAAGGGTTGCTCTGAAAAAAGGCGTTCTGTTTGGTGCGATCGGTTGCCTCGCTGCCACTGCTCTGGGCCCTGCCTATGCGTGCGATGAACCCCATTTGCACCAAACGACGCGTGCAGCGGGTTTCCTTCGCGATTGCGGTGCTCAAACACCAGCAACAGTTGCTTCGATCAACTCCGGTTGTCCGAATGTGCACCGTGGATTGGTTGCCAGTGGGTCTTCAGTCATTTTTGTGCAGGGTGTGACCCGCACACTTTCAGGCCAAAAGGGGCTTTGGTACAAAGTCCGCGTGATTCATAATCAAGCCACACAAACGGCATCTGCAAATGCACAATCGGGTGCGGTTGGCTGGATGCGCGCGAACAAATTCTGATTTCTAATCACAACGGCAGGGTGACTCCAGTGTTGATCGCATTGGAGTCACTTCAGCGTGGTGTGATCTGTTTTAGGTTTGCCACTCCAGGTCATTCATCAGAATGCTTGGATTCCACATCCAGGAGATTGACGCGGCAGGCTTGAACTCCTGGCACCTTCAGCTGGAATCGTCATAACGCATGCCTTTGCGTTCATTGGGCTTGTTATGAGAAGAAGGCTGTTCACTGCCACAGCTGATCCGAACGTGACGAGTGCTCCGCCAGCGATGCCGCCAACAAATGCCAGAGTTGATTGAAGTGTGAGAGGGGCTTGCATCGGTTGTGATGTCGTTGCAGTCACCTTCCCCAGCGCAATGGTGAAGGGGCGTTGGTCAGCCTGGTGAGAGCTCCTCGCTTTTCTGGTGTATTGCTGGTGATTGATGTGGTGTCTGCTTAGCAACAAAAGTGGGATTTGGAACTTCAGGCCATGACAACCCAGTTGGGGGATAGATGATGCCGCAAATCCCCCCCCCCATCAGGTGAGGTCGTGCTCCCGCTAGTGGGCTCTGTCGTGTCGCCGACATCGAAGAACCATGAGTGATCCACTCAGGCTGGTCAGATGGTGGTGTTTTTGATGGTT
Source organism: Synechococcus sp. RS9916 (assembly GCF_000153825.1). Classification (NCBI taxonomy): domain Bacteria; kingdom Bacillati; phylum Cyanobacteriota; class Cyanophyceae; order Synechococcales; family Synechococcaceae; genus Synechococcus; species Synechococcus sp. RS9916. The sequence goes on along the minus strand of NZ_DS022299.1, from coordinate 776,727 downwards.
TGCAGTCTCCGTTGCTTAGCATTGCTATGACTTCAAAAGAAACAAATCTGTCGATGTCAGAAGAGCAACTGAATGCGTTCTTGGAAGAGGTTAAAGGTAACAGTGTTCTACAGGGGAGGCTCAAAGCTGCTGTTGATATGGATTCAGTTCTTGCGATCTCAATTGAGGCTGGGTTTCAGATTTCTCCTGCTGAACTCACCAATGCTTCGCTCGAACTTTCAGATTCAGAGTTTGAAAAACTGAGTGGTGGTGGACATTCTGGCAGTCCTTGCCAGTCTGTTTTCACCCAATGTCCTTCTGGATGCTAGTGATCAGGATGAAGGCATTCGAGCTGTCTCTGCCACAGTTCGAATCAGCACATTGCTGGTGTGTAGACGCGACCCCTGGCAATGGTCTCTGAATCATCAACCAGCTTTATTTGATCACGTCCGGGTAAGCATCGGATCAGATGAACTCAGGCAGTGCAACTGAGTATTGACATCCTCCTTCAATACGTGCTGTTCAAATGCCTCATCTTTATGTGGCTCTCAAGGGGATCCACTGGCACTGGACCAAGAAGAGCCCTAAACGCTTCGTCATGAAGTTCTTATAAGGCAATTACTCGTCATGGGAGAATTTGTGCATGGCGACACCACTTCACGCAGCTTTACAGGGGTCGTTACCTGCCGACATATCCTTCCTTCCGATTTCCTTTAGAATTCTGGGGGCGATTGTTGTTGCGACTGGTGCTTTGACTGTGGCTAGTTCAAAGAAAGAGTTGGGTCTGCTGGCGGGCACCTTCTTGTTCGGCCTTGGTGTTCTGGAGCTGGCGCTTCAGGTTGCAGGCTGATCAGCCCTCCGCAAGGACGTTCCCAAACACCAAAGGGCAATGTGATTCAGCGTTACCTGCTAAGTCCTTCAATCCCTGATGTCGCCATTTGTTGGATGGATCGACAGCCAATAAAAAGCCACCCCTCTCAATGGGATGGCTTGGAGCATGTGCATTCTCCAAGGCTGAAGCTGTAGCCGTCTCATCCAATGGACCCCTTTGTTTTGGCATAGGTGTTCAGCTGAATTCATGAGTGAATAGGCGGATTGGCTCATTTCACTGCAAACATTTGCTGTTCGATTGAGGCTTTTGTGCTCAAGGTCACAGCCACCTTTGGTTGACATCACTGGATCAAATGTGGATTTGATAGATGGTGTGTGTATCGGAGGATCACTCCTCCACCACATCACTCAAACCAATGAGCAAAAACAAACTCACACTTGATCAACTGCAAACAATCAGCGGAGGCTGGAAGTTTGGTAGGTTCAAATTTGACTACCGTCAACAGCGTCCAAAACTCCATGGCTACATTTCTGAGCCTGATGTTGGTACATCTCGGCTCAAGCCCCCGACTCTTCACCGCTTTATCTCTGAGCCTGATGTCGGCCCCGGTTCAAACCGTTGGTATTGATGCCATCTGACCAGCAGACCCCGCCATGAGCGGGGTTTTTTAATGCTTGTACTCACTTATGGGCAAGATCACAGATCGTCGTAAGCGAGGTCATCACATCAGCTGGTGAATCGGGAGATGGTGAGTACATCGCGAGGGGAGACCCTCAACCGCTACTGATCTCATGGCATTGACTCGCCGCGTTCGCCCCATCCGTGTCTTTGGCATTGGCATGAACTTCGACGACCGTATTTACGGGACGACTCTCATAACACCATTCGTGGATACTCAGGAGACGACCGGATTTATGGCAAAGCAGGAAACGACAATCTTTACGGGAATTCAGGTAATGACTATCTAAACGGCGGTTCTGGCAATGACACGCTTGAAGGCCAGTCTGGTAATGACAGGCTTGAAGGCGGGTCTGGTAACGACACGCTTGAGGGTGGCTCCGGCAATGACTACTTAAAAGGCGGAGACGATGACGATGACGATGTTTTACACGGTGGAGTCGGTGACGATGTCTTAAATGGCGGAGCTGGTAATGACAATTTGGATGGCGGTGCTGGTAATGACAGGCTTTGGGGAATAATTGGCAATAACGAACTCCATGGCGGCGATGGTGATGACCTCCTCTTTGGCGGCTGGGGGGAAGACATCCTCGATGGAGGTGATGGCGTTGATGAACTCATTGGATGGACTGGCGATGACCAGCTGTATGGCGGCCAAGGCGATGATGATTTAAGTGGGGGTTGGGGCAGTGATTTGCTGCAAGGAGGTACCGGAGCGGACCGGGTTCGCGGCGGTAGAGGTGCTGATTTATTTGTTCTATCGAAAGGCGACGGTTACGACACAATTGTGGATTTCAGCGATGGGGAGGACATGATTAGCCTTGGCGTTGACGTCGATCTCAGACTGTCTGATGGTAATGATGGTGCTTGGATATGGGACGGTAATGACAAAATGGCTCTGGTTTTAAATACCTCAGCAGACCAATTGCAGCTTGGAAGGGACAATTTTCTGCTCTGATCAACAAAGTCGCGGAACCAGATGCCTACTGGCGAAACCCGTAGAAACCCAGATGGGAATGTCTGGGCAGCAATCGTGGACTGATCACCACCCCCCACCACAACACATCAAATTTCTGCCCCGCCAAGAGCGGGGATTTTTCTTGCCTGTGATGCAATCCCTCAGCTGAGGGATGCGCCATCTGCTGGAACGCCTGCATGTTTTGGACAGCGAGCCCGAAGCCCTATTAGGCGGGCGTATTGACCAACTGGTTTTCAAGCAACATGTTGAACGTCAGCAATTGTTCATCGCTTAAGGATTGTCTGCTTGTCGCTCCGAGCTCTTGTTGGAGAAAGCTACGGGCTTGCTCGCCAGACCACTGCAACGTTTGCAGCATCTGATCGCCTTGGGTGATCAGATCGGCGCGGCGCAATGGCACTGGAGCGGCTTCGACCGACGTTCCTGGCTCCAGAGCTTTCAGTCGCTTGATGTAAGCGATTAAGTCGCTATAGCGCGTGAGCTTGTGGCGACTGCCATGGCCAAAGGCGCGTTCCAAGTAACTGCGTTCCTGCTCTCGGTCCCAACCGATGCGTTGGAGCTCCAGGTCCACCGCCGCTAGCTCATCGCTCCAATCCTCTGGATCTGTAGGGGCCTCACTGGGAGGTGATGACTCTGCGCTGGTCGATGGCATCATCAGCTCCGCTTGCATCGCATCGTTGGTCGCCTTTGGAGGGGCCGGTGTCGATGGTGCTCCCTGCGGTTTTGGTGTTTCCGGGGTTTCTAACGGTTCAGGTGTGGGGGCCTCATCTGGTGGTAGTTCTGGTGCGTTCGCTGGCAGTCGTTTGACTGGTTCTGCCTTGGAGAGGCGAACTGGACCGTCGGAGGCATTGCTGAAACGATCGTTCAGTCGCTGCAGAGCACGGTCTTCCGCTTGCTCTGCTGTCGCCCCCTCGCCAAGAGCACTACCCATCACATCCGTCTCGCCATAGGCGGTTACCAGCACCACACAGCGATTGGCGTCGATGTGGCACAGCTGAGCCTGGGTGCGCATTCCGCTGCGATGAGCTGACTATTTCTAGGCTGCTGCCCATGGATTCAGCAGCACTTCCATCCCTTACTCCCCTTCTGGATGGCGTCGACCGCTGGGGTGAGCTTTTGCCTTTGCTTCCCGTGCTGGTCGCACTTGAGCTGATCCTTTCGGCTGACAACGCCATTGCCCTTGCGGCAATCGCGCGTGATCAACGAGACCCATTGCGAGAGCGTCAGGCTCTCAACCTGGGCATTGGTCTGGCCTTCGCGCTCAGGACTGCTTTGATCCTGATGGCGCAGTGGATTTTGGCTTTTAAGCCGATTCAACTGATCGCAGGTGCCTACCTGGTGTGGTTGTTCATCGGCCATCTGCGCTCCAAAACTGCCGCTTCCGGTGATGACATTGACGCTGACGGCACCCCTGAATCGGCGTCTGCTGGATCACTGCTCCGCACGGTATTGGCCTTGGCGCTAACGGATCTGGCCTTTTCCGTCGACAGCGTGGCGACGGCGGTTGCGATCAGCGACCAACTGATTCTGGTGGTGACAGGCGCCTTAATTGGCGTGATCGCCCTGCGTTTTACATCAGGCCTGTTCGTTCGTTGGTTGGAAATTTTCCCTCGGCTTGAGACCGCCGGTTATGTGGCGGTTGGTTTGGTGGGTTTCAAGCTGTTGATCACCTTGCTGTTGAACACCCTTCATGTTCCCGAATGGGTAATGCTGAGCAGCGTGATTGCACTCCTGGTTTGGGGCTTTTCCACCCGTATTCCTCCAGCTTCTGAACCCGCCTGACCATGCTTGTTGAGTTACGTCAGTCGGGTAGCGAGCGACTGCTTGATCGCATTGACCTTGCAGACACGCCCCATCCCGGGCGTTGGCTCGAGCTTGGCTCGGCCAGTTATTTCGTGCTGCAACGGCGTCATCGTTACTCCCTCCGTTCCGGTCGCTACCAGCTCGCCTCTGTGGTGTTGCTGGTCAAGCAACAACAGCAGCCTGCCGATGCGAACCGCTATCGCCATGGATGGGTGATTGGTGATCCAAGCTGCCGCTTCAATGCCTTAAGCCCCCTGCTGCGGTGTGCCGTGCTCCCGGATGGCCCATGCGAGCAATGCACCCACTACGAACTTCGCCAGGGTTGATGGAGTTGGATCCTTGGTGCTGGCACCGCTGTCAGCGCGTGAACGGCCATGGTGTGGCCTCTGGTATTGCCAATAGCGATCCTCAGCGCAGCGCGTCGCCTTATCCACAGGGCACCTTGGCGATGCAAGCCCCATTCTTTGCAGCTCTGGGTTTGGACCTCAGTGCCTACTGGCTCGGAACCTTGAACCTATCCGTTGCACCGGCTTGGTGGTCACTGCAGCAACCCGACTATCACTTTCCCAATTTGTGCTGGACAGACCTCCATCCACCGGAAACCTTCTCCTTCTGGTCGGTTCACCTTCGCGATCTGGAGCAACGGCGCAGCTGGCCTGCGTTGGTTTACTACCCCCATCCCGAAACCAAAGCCAGGCATTGGCAGCCGTCATCGGTTCTTGAAGTGTTGGCTCCTTGGATCGATGCGTTTCCTGCAGGCGGAGTTGTGGAACTCGGAGTCGATCCCTCGCGTCTGAGGTTGCATCGCGGTGATGTGCCTGAATCAGACGGGTGTGGCCTTCACGACTTCCACTCCTGAAGCTATTAGGTAAAACTACCCACACACTCTCGTCATCACGATGGCTCAAGTCGTTCGTTGGACCGTGATTGCTACCGCGGCAACGCTGGTCTGTGCTGCACCGTCTCTGTCCTGACCTGATGGAGATCAGCGACTCTCAGCGGCTGCGATCTCGAGCGATCCTGCTGGAGTTTCTCAAATTTCGGGTTCTGGCTGCGGAAGACCAATTCTTTTCTCAGCAGCAACGGGGCCAACGCCGTGCCTGGTTGACCCAGATGCATCCCCAGGCGCTCGTGCTTTCTGATCAGGATCTTGACGAGGTCTGGCAGCAAGCGCACCACCTCTACGGTTGCCACTGAAGAGTCCCAATCCAAGCTGGTCGCTCCAGCTCCTAGGGTTAACGGTCATCGCTTGATGACCATCACCGCTTCTGCTTCTTCTGCCCTAACTGCCAAAGCAACGTTCGACGACCTGGGCTTGAGCGCCCCTCTGCTTCAGGCACTGCGGGAGAAGGGCTACAGCACCCCATCTCCCATTCAGGAACAAGCCATCCCGGCCGTTCTTAGCGGTAGAGATCTGATGGCAGCGGCCCAGACCGGCACCGGCAAAACGGCGGGATTCACCCTGCCCATGCTGGAAACGCTCAGCCATGGGGCCCGGCCAGGTCGCGGGCAGATCAGAGCACTTGTGTTGACACCGACCCGTGAGCTGGCGGCCCAGGTGCTCGACAATGCGCGGGACTACAGCCGTCATTTGCGCTTGCGCAGTGAGGTGGTGTTTGGTGGCGTGAAGATCAATCCCCAGATCCAGCGCTTGCAACAGGGAGTTGACTTGCTGGTGGCGACTCCCGGACGCCTGCTAGACCTGCATCAGCAGGGAGCAGTTCGCTTCGAGCGGGTCGAATTTCTCGTTTTGGATGAAGCGGATCGCATGCTCGACATGGGATTCATTCACGACATCCGTCGCGTGTTGTCGCGGCTCCCCGAGCGGCGTCAAAACCTTCTCTTCTCGGCCACGTTCAGTCCATCCATCCGGAAGTTGGCCACCGGGTTGCTCAATGATCCGCTTCAGATTCAGATCACACCGCCCAATCAGACGGCACGCACGGTTCAGCAGGTGGTGCACCCCTGTGACATGAAGCGGAAACCGGATCTGCTCAGTCATCTGATCCGCTCGAACGACTGGCAGCAGGTGCTGGTGTTCTCAAGAACCAAACATGGCGCCAACCGTGTGGCGGAGAAGCTCACCAACGAAGGACTTGTCGCTGCTGCGATCCACGGCAACAAAAGCCAAGGTGCACGCACCCGTGCCCTTCAGGGCTTCAAGGATGGATCGGTGCGCGTGTTGGTGGCGACCGACATCGCCGCCCGCGGGATCGATATCCAGCAGCTACCCCATGTGGTGAATCTGGATTTACCCAACGTGGCGGAGGACTATGTGCATCGCATCGGCCGCACCGGTCGTGCCGGTGAATGTGGCCATGCGATCTCCCTCGTTGCAGCAGAGGAGGCACTGCTGCTCAAAGCAATTGAACGCACCACCCGTGAATCGCTTGAGAAGGTGCTGGTTCCCGGTTTTGAACCCACTGTTCTTGACGCTCCACCCCTCGATCTCAGTGGAGGCCGTGGGCGACGCTCTCCCCGTGGGGGAGGGCCGACCCGTAATCATCACGAACGTAATCGTGGTGGTGGCGGGTCAAGGGGTGGATCCTCGCGCTCTGCATCCGGTCGTCCCAAGCGCTCCGGGCGCCCCCCTCAACGCTGATCGTTCACTGAACTGCGCATGGGCTTTGATCCACGACGCTGGTCATCGGAGCCCCGTGCCCGCGAGGTCACCAGCAATGTTGAGACGCTGCTGGCGGAAAATGAAGCCTTGCGCAGGGAAGTGCGCCACCTCCGTTTACAGCTGGAGCGGCTTGAACGCAGTGCGCGCCGAGATCCTCAGCCCTTCCGTGGCCAGGCTTGGGGCTGGCAGGGCTCGCAAGGCGAACCCGAACCGGCTCGCGTCAATGCCCGGCAGGTGGAGAACTGGGGTGAGCTTCTAGCGGGCCAACCTGGCTGGTCCGTGCTGCGCCAGAAGGGATTAGTGGAGTTGGTGGATCAGCTCAACCGCCAAAGTTTCCACGCCAATCTCACCCTTCAGCAGCGTCTTGATCGGTTGTTGCCGGGGTTGGGACGTGACTTGTTCGATGCAATTGGTACCCCGACAACCAAGAAACATTGGGCCGTTTTGGCGGCCTTCGCTTTGTATGGGGTGCGCACCAATGAATGGCTTGATGAAGACCCAGCGCGTGTGGTCGCCGAGCTTCGCCAACGACTGGCCCGGCGCCAGGGTGGACGGCGCACGCGCAGTGATCAGCGCCGTACGGATCGTCGGGCTGATGATCAGTCGTCTGAACAGGCTTCGTCAGACCACCATCACAACGTTGGCGCTCCACGTGGTGCTGATCCTCGCCGCGTGGCGGCCTATGCCGCTCTTGAGTTGAGCTGGGGCGCCAGCCGCGATCGGATCAAGCAGGCCCACCGCCGTCTTGTGAAGCAGCACCACCCCGACATGGGGGGATCCGCCGATGCATTCCGTCGTGTCAATGACGCCTATCAACTATTGATCGCTTAGGCCAAGGCGATCCCCTTCGCAGGCCTGCAACTGCTGGAGCAGTTGTGCCCCTTGACTCCGGGATTTGCCCTCCAATTGGGCTTCCTTCACCAGAAGTGGACAGCCTTGGGAGGCCACCACCAAGCCCTGATCCGGCACAACGGCAAGCACCTGGCCTGGATGAATGGAGGGGTCTGGCGTTTCGCCAGCCGAGAGACCCCATTGCTCCGCCAGAGCCGCTGCTTCTGAACTCAAGTGGTCGGAGAGACGCTTGATCAATGGTTCAGTGACCATCACTTTGAGACGTTTGCCTTTCCAGTGCGTGGTGGCACCGGGATAGAGCCCCATCACCTGCCGATGAATGGCCAGAGCTGAGCGGTTCCAGTTGATCTGGAAATCCTCTTTGGCCAACATGCGGGCGTAACTGCTGGGCTCGGTTTGTGGGCGGACGTTCAGACGGGCAAGGCGCTCATGCTCCGGACCGGGACCCGCGGCTTCGATCAGCGGCATGGCTTTGACCATCAGCTCAGCCGTCAATTGACTGAGCCGTGACGCCAGGGATTCCGCGTTTTCACGCACCCCGATCGGCAGGGCTTCTTCCAGCAACACAGGACCGGTGTCCAGCCCTTCCTCCATGGCCATCACCCCAACCCCCGTTGCCTCGTCTCCTTCCATCAAGGACCACTGGATTGGGCCCGCTCCTCGCCAACGAGGCAGCAAGGAACCGTGGCCGTTCCAGCAACCAAGAGGCGGTTGTTCCAGCACGTCTTTGGGGAGAATTTGGCCAAAAGCCACCACCACCGAACAATCAGCGCCCAATCGTGCCAGCTCGGCTTGGCAGTCAGGCTCCTTGCGAATCCGTTCGGGGGTGAACACAGGGATGCCCAGCTCGAGGGCCGCTGTTTTCACGGGCGAGGGCACCAGTTGTTTCCCCCGTCCCCGTCGGCGATCGGGCTGCGTCACAACGCCAACGATGGCGTGACCAGCCTGATGAAGGGCCTGAAGGGTGGGCACCGCATAGGCAGGGGTGCCCCAATAAAGGATCTTCACAGCAGGATCTTGCGCTTGAGCTCAGGCCTCACCGGTGATGGCCAGTCCATCCACCCAGACATGGGGGCAGACGCCCTGGTGCGTCACCTTGGCATCGGCTTCAAGATGCACGATGCCATTGAGAACCTCGCGGATATCACCCGCAACGGTGGCTGATTCCACCGAGATGCGTTCACCTCCGCGCACCAGCCAGCCATCAAATGGAAGCGAGAACGACCCCTGGCTGGCCTTCACCCCGGCATGGAGGGCATTGAGGCTTTCGATCAGCACGAAAGGTTCTGTTGTGGTGGCATGGTGCAGATGGGTGGTTCCACTGCTGGTTCCCTCACTGGTGCCCACTTCAAACCAGTCAGGACCAACCGACACCTTGGCGCCAAGGCCCGCATGACCCGTGGGGGCCACGCCGAAACGGCGGGCTGTGGCTTCCGAATGCAGGAAGCTCTCCAACCGGCCGTTGTGAATCAGGCACAGACGTTGTGTCGGTGTCCCCTCTCCATCAAAGGGTGCGGCGCCGACGTGACCGGGATGCAGACCGTTGTCGTGCAGGGAGAAGAACGGAACGGCCACTGAGGTGCCGAGGGATTCGACCTGACTGAGGCTGACCCCATCGAGTACCGCGCGGGCGTTCACCAGGCTGCTGAATGCACCAAGCAGGTCGAGAAAGGCCTCAGGGGTGAAGCAGATCAGATAGCGACCGGTGTCAATCGCTTGGTAGTTGAGATGGCTGATGGTGCGCTGGGCTGCCTCTTCAACACATCCCTGAACATCCAGTCCCTGACTGCCGAGGGCCACGCGAACAGCGCCACCACTGCGCGGCTTGCGCCCTGCTTCTTCGGCACGGGCATAGAGGTAGAGGCTGGCTTGGGTGCGTTGCATCTGGCGCAGGGCGCCGTCGCTGTTCAGGTAGATGCGCTCACTGCTGCCCTCACTCAATCCGTTGTAAGGGACCGTTTCGATGGCCTTGTGATGGGCCAGCAGATCATGCTCGGCAGCTTTGAGGCGCGTAAGCAGGGTCTGAATCCCCTGGGCAGGTTGAAGGGGCCGGTCCAGCTCAGGGATCGGTGCTGTCGCCAGAGGGGAGAAGCCGGGTACGTCATCAGCATTGCCAAAACGACTGGCTTCTTTCGCTCCCGTCAGTGCTTTTTCGAGGCCTGACTGGGACAGATCCGAGGTGCTTGTGATGCCAACAAGGCCTGCCTCATTCCAGACGCGCACCGTGATGGAACTGCGCTGCGATGCCTTCATCTGTTTGGCTTCGCCTCGATCCACCTGCACCGAAGCATTGGTGCTGCAACTGGCTCCCAGATCCCAACGCTGGATGCCGTCGCGCTTGGCCAGCGCATGAAGTTGATCGCGCAACGCATGCACGTTGAGGGGCGTAGATGCTGCAGTCGAGGGTGTGGTGGTCATGTTCAGCGGCCTCCGACAGTGATGGAATCAACCTTGATGTGGGGCTGCCCCACGGTGACGAAGATGCTGCCGCTCACGGATCCGCAGTACCCAGCGGCCAGGTCGAGATCATCGGCGCACATGGAAATGCGGGGCATCACTTCTTTGGCTTCACCGATCAAGGTGGCGCCTTTCACGGGTTGGCCGAGCTGTCCGTTTTCAATCAAGTAACCCTCCTCCACGGAGAAATTGAACTGACCAGTGGCGCCGACGCTTCCGCCCCCCATGGATTTGCAGTAAAGGCCCTTGTCGATCGAACTGATCAGGTCCTCCGGCTTGTGGGGACCAGCGGCGATGTAGGTGTTGCGCATCCTGCTGGCCGCAGCGAAGCCGTGGCTCTGACGACGGCCGCTTCCAGTGCGTGCATGACCCGTGCGCATTTCTCCTGCTCGATCGCTGAGGAATCGCTTGAGAACGCCGTTTTCAATCAAAACGGTGCGCTCTGATTCCATGCCCTCGTCATCCATGGAGATCGAACCGAAGGCTCCGGCACTTAACCCTTCATCGATGGCGGTGACTGCTGAGTGTGCAATCGCTTCACCAACCTGGTCGGCGAAAGGGGTGGTCCCGCGTTCCACCTGAGTGGTTTCCAGCAAGTGTCCGCAGGCTTCGTGGAAAATCACCCCGCCGAAGCGGTTGGCCAGGACCACGGGCATCTGCCCACCATCGACGTAGTCGGCGTAGAGCATCTTGGCTGCACTGCTGCAGACCTCGATGGCGCTGGACTCGACATCCCAGTTGCGCAGATCATCGGGGCGATCCGTCGTTCCGTAACGGCGGCCGATGCTGGCGCGATGTTCACCGTCGGCAGCGAGCACGCTCAGACCGCTGGATTGGTGCAAACGAATGTCGTGCCCGAAGGTTCCATCACTTGCAGCGACAAGCACCTCCTGCCAGTCTCTGGAGTAGGAGCCACGGCGCACATCAAGGTGTTTGCCGTGGCGTTCCAGAAGATTGGTGCCCTGGAGCAGCAATGCGGTGCTGGTGGCCAGATCAGGCGACTGGGACAACCACTGATGTTTATCGATCGCGAAATCCCGTAAGGGCTTCAATCCCTCGAACGCCTTGAGTGATGCCGCAGCGTTGCGTTCAAGACTGAGCATGGCCAGAGCCTGATCGAGGGCCAGCAGCAGGCCGGCATCGCTCAAATCATTGGTGCTGACAAAGCCATCACGGTGGCCTTTGAACACGCGGATGCCAGCACCCATGCCAAAGGCAGGGCTGACACTGGTGATCGTGTCCTGTTCAGCCAAAACACCGATGTGATCGGTGCGTTCCAGAAACACCTCCACCAGGTCGGCCCCAGCCCGAGCCCCTTCTCCCAACAGGGCTTCCAGCCGTGATTTCCATTGCGTCTGACCGGGATCAAGCCCAAGGTCATGGCGTTCCGCTGGATGGGATGCGACCAAACCGTCCGCTTGCGACAAGCTTCGATTATGGAGAACTGAACACAAAAATGCCCGGCCTTCGCCGGGCATTGATGAATGCGTCGGTGCAGCGATCAGCGCACCGCCGGTTGGTAGTTCTCGCTGCGCACAGGGGCCATGAAGAACAGGGACGCCATTTGCAGCGCATTGGCTGCGAAATGGGGAAGCTTGCGGATCAGCTTCACAGGAGCAGGAGCTCCGCTGGCGTCAGCAGCAGCGAGGGCTGCGTTGTTGTTCACCAGGTTCTCGAGGCCGTCCCAGAATTTGGGGTTCTTGACGTCGAGGACAACAGGGAAGACCCGTGCCGATGTTTCGTTGGTCTTGTCGATCACCATGCGGTCGTATTCGCGGGCGTCGAGACCAAGGGCTTCATAGAACTCTTTACGGGCGACATCACGCACGTACATGGTGGCGAAGACGGCCAGAAGGAAGAAGCGGCACCAAAGACGAGCCCTGAATCCACGCACAGTGTCGGGCTGCGCCTTCATCAGGGCGTCAAAGAAGTCGCCATGACGATTTTCGTCCTGACACCAGTTCTCGAAGAAATTGAAGATCGGGAAGATCTTGCTGTCAGGATTTTTTTCGAGGTGGCGGAAGATGGCGATATAACGCCAGTAGCCGATCTTTTCGGACAGATAGGTGGCGTAGAAGATGAACTTCGGTTTGAAGAAGGTGTACTTCTTGTTGGCCGTTAGAAAACCGAGATCCAACTGCAGCCCAAAGTCGCTCATCGACTTGTTGAGGAAGCCTGCATGGCGGGCTTCATCACGGGCCATGTGAGCAAAACACTCGGCCAGAAGGGGGTTCTTGGTTTTGATCCGGCGGCTCAATTCCTTGTAAAGAAGGAACCCGGAGAATTCAGAGGTGCAGCTCTGCTCCAAGAACTCGACGAAGACTTCGCGAGTCTTGGGATCGAGCTTGTCGGCGGCACCTTCAAATTCCTCGTTGCGAACGAAGTGGTGACGGTTGTAGTCCTTGCGGAACTCTTCACAGATGGCTTCAAGCTCGGCCTCGTTCGGACGGAGGTCCATCGCCGCCATCGCATCGAAGTCGGTGGTGTAAAAGCGCGGCGTCAGGATCGTGTCCTTCACCGGGTCCTTGACGGCAACGGCGGAACCCGGTGCTGCGGCTTCGCTGACGGCGGTGGGGGGCACCATCGGATCTGATCTTCAGTGGTGACCAATGTAGGCGCCTTGCGGCAGAGGCCGGGTGGTCGTGTTAAGCGTCAGTTGCCTCCCAGCCATTTCTGACCATTGAGACGTTGCAACAGCCGCGACTGAAGGAGCGCCAGGCTCATGCGTTTCTCATCGATCAGAAACGACTCCAACAGGCTGGCGTCGGTCCCTGGGTCAGCCAGGGCGATGGTCTTGTCAGCGCCGATGGATGGTTCGGAGAAACAGAGCCAGAAGCGCCGACCCGGAGGCAGTTCGCCGTACAGCATCCAGCAGCTGCCGCCGACAACGGGGCGCTCCCCTTGGCGAAGATCCAACACCGAGGGCGTAATGCCGCGATCGACGATGCCCTTGCGGACAGCTGGCAGAAGATCCTCCTGAATGAAGGCATCAAAAGGCTTGTCTTCCGGCTTGGGAGGCTTTGCCGGTTTTTCAGCAGGAGTTGGGGTGGCTTTAGCTGGAGTTTCGCTCACCAGATTTCCTTCACTGGCGGAACTGTAATCAGCTCTGGGCAAGGATCACCAGCCTCCAGGCAAGGGTTGATCCCAGTCGTCGGTGCTTAAGCCCGTGGTTGGCGTGGAAGCTGTTTGAGGATTCGTCTCCTCCTCGGTGCTGCTGTTGCTCGAGGACGCACTGCTGACGCTGGAGTCACCGCGTGCTGAAGCCGTACTGAAGGGTCTTGATCCCCGTCTAACCACTTTGAAAGGGACGGACACGGTGGGAGCTGGGTCGCGCACATCGCGTTCAGGCCACACCATCGTCGGGTTTGTGGACGGTGTCGCCTCTGAATGGTCTGCATCCCTGGGCCAATCCTCGGATCTTGGTCGCCAGGCTGGCTCCGCGTCACTCTCCCACCCAATCGGGCGATGGACTTGACGGCGTAAGGGAGTGGCGGTGGCTCCTGCTGTCAGAGACGCCCCTGCTGTGAACAGGGCAGAGCCGGCAGCGGCCAGTGCGATCCACGCTCCCATCGGCAAATTGCCCGAGCGCCACGTCAGCAGGCGCAGAGCCGTCGGTTGCCGCAGATTCAAACCGCCAACGACCAGGGCGACAGCCAAAGGACTCAGGCAGGGCAACAGCAGAAGTTTCTGCAGACGGGTCATGCGTCAGTGTCCCGCCATCGCTGAATCGGCTTCAGAGACTCACCGAGTCCGTCGAAGAGTCGAACCACCAGGAAATCGACCATGTCATCAAGCGTCTTGGGTTGGGTGTACCAGGCTGGAATCGGCGGAGCAATCCTGGCGCCGGCTTCAGCCAGTGAGGTGAGATTGCGCAAATGAATCAGATTCCATGGCATTTCCCGGGGTGCCAGTACCAAGGGGCGCCCTTCTTTGAGATGAACATCGGCGCAACGCTCAACCAAGTCGGTGGCCACACCGGCGGCAATGCGCCCGACGGTGCCCATGCTGCAGGGGACGATGACCATCCCGCGCGTGCGAACACTGCCACTGGCAATGCTGGCCGCTTGATCGTTCCAGCGATGGCATTCCAGGGTTCCTTTGCTGCACTTAAGGCGATCACGCCAGAAACGGGCCTGGGCCTCCGGTTCGACAGGAACATGCACCTCCAATTCCGCAGACCACACCTCGTGGGCCCCGCGGCTGAGAATCAGGTGCACATGACGATCGTTCTCAAGAAGCAGCTGTAGTGAGCGTTCTGCCAGTTGTTGGGCTGAAGCTCCACTCACCGCAAGCACGTACGGGAGTGAGTCCACGTCGTTGTTGATGGGGTTCGACAAGGATGACTCCTCTCTTCAGGCGTCGCTAACAGCAACGGGAAGATTCGAATGATCGTCGTCTTTCTGAATCTCCGTGGTCACGATGTCGAGATCGATCTGGTTGCGTAAAACGTCCACCTTGACCACGCGCACAGTCACCTCATCACCAATTTGATAAACACGTCGATTGCGTCGACCGACCAGACGGTTTTGACGGGATCGGTATTCATACCAGTCGTCGTTGAGGGAGCTGACATGCACCATTCCCTCCACCATCGCTGGAGGGAGTTCAACAAAGAATCCGTAACTCTGGACACCACTGATCCGACCAGGGTGCTCCTCACCAACCATCGGTTCAGCACTGCGAGCTTGTGCCATAGCCACGAGATCTTTCTCCAGCTCGGCGACTTGGCGACGGCGGTTATTCAGCCGCAGGATCTGCCGTTCCTTGAGGTTGTCGAACAGCTTTTGCTCCTGCGAGGCGGTGATGAGAGGCCACGTGATCGATCCACCCACACCGCGCAGCCCCAGAGTGACCTTTTCCTTGTGGCGAACGGTGGGACGGTCCTTGCCATCGTTGAGAAGCGTGCTGAGCACTTGTTGATTGATCAGATCCGTGGCGTGAAGGGTTGGGCAGCACCAAGGGGCTCCACCCGTGCCAGCCAGGGCTTTCTCACTGACCTGCGTCGTGGCCTCGTCAGCCTGATCAGACGTCGTGTCGTCGTTGTCCGTTCGTTGGTTTGGTGCCAGACCTTTCAAACGCACCATCGGATCGCTGAACGCTTGGCGCATCTGAAGCTCCAGCATCCGTCGCAGCGGGCTGTCCTTGAAGGCTTTGGCCAGATCGGAAGGGGATGGGGTGCCGTCTTCATCCAGTTCGAGCGGGAGATCCAGGCCAATGGCCGTCTTGGCCACATCCGTCAGCGTTGAGCCATCGGCTTCGGGAGACTCAAGAACCAGGGCGGGCAATTTGAGGTCTGCAGCATGCATCGCCCAACAACGGTCTGCCGCGCGGATCAGCACTGCGAGAATGGCGTTGGGGTCGTCTTCCCGTAACGGGGCTAACCATTGATGAAGACAGGCATCCGGGCGCGAATAGCGCAGATCGCCAAGCGGCTCGACCTGCGGATTCGGTAAATCCAGTTCAATGGCTCCGTCCTGCTGGAATCCCTTGTTCAAACTGCGGGCACAGAACAGGAGAGTTTCCAGTTGGCCTAGATGATCCTTGAGAGGCTTCAACGCTGCGGGAACCGTACGCGCCTTGGGTTTGCGAGCGGCGAGAGCCGCCATCGCCTCGCTGGTCACTGAGGCAACGGGCCGCACGGTGCTGAGCTGAAATTGCCACTCGCCCAGATGACCATCGGCATCAACATCAACGCGCAGTGAAATCGCCTCCTGGGTGGTGCCTGGACTGAATTTGGATGCTTGCGTGAGGTTGTTGCTGAGAAGTGGTTGCCAGGTGTCACCCAGGCAGAGCGCTTCTCCTTGCTCCTGTAACCACTGGTCGATGCTGCTGCCTCCGTTGAGGCGCTCGGCCACAGTTGGGGCATGAATCCATAATCTGCAGCCACCGTCGTGGGGTTCGACGTGCACTGCTGGAAGGCATGGAGCTTGTGCTCCCGACCAGCTCTGGAGCAACAGGGCTGGTTGGGCTGTGAGGTCGTGCCGTTTCTTGGTGGAAGGGGCTTTTGCGGTCGCTCGAGGGGCCGCGGGACGCTGATGCAGATGGGCTTTGGTCAGTAGAAGTTCCCTGTCTCCATCCGGCCCTGCATCCAGCGGTAGGGGACGCGCCACATGACCGCGGGCTGCGAATTGGGCGACGGGGAAACGGTCAACGGCAACCTCGACCACCGAGGGATTTGTGCCATCGCTCAGATGGCTGGCATCAGCATCCGGCAACTCAATGGTTGCCAAGACGCGGTCGTCGAGGGGCAACGCCAGCAGACGCTCCTCCTGACGGTCGATCTGAGCGAGAAGACTGGTGGTGTTGCGCTCCAAGATGCATTGAACGCCACCTTCGGGTGACCGTCTTCGGCCTCCGTCGCGCGTGATGCGGACCAGCACACGATCGCCATTCCAGGCGTGATTGAGCTGATGGTCGCGGATATAGATGTCTTCGCCGCCGTCTTCGCGGATGGCGAAGCAAAAGCCTTTGCTGCTGCAACGCAGTCGCCCTTCGATCAAGTCGCTGTCGTCTCCACGGCAGACAGCGCCGTCGTCGCCCAACTGAAGCAATCCCAGCTTGTTCAGGCTTTGCAGCGCCAAGCTGAGGCCCTCTTTTTCAGCGCGGTTGCTGAGCCGGAGGATCTTTTCAAGCTTCGCCGTTTCGAGTGAACCGGAAACTGGCAGATGGTCGAGGAGATCGGCGACCGAGAACTTCATCGTTGCTTTGGGCTGGCCGGCCTACAGGACCGGGGGTGGTGATCACCAATGACCACTGCCCTGAACCGACGTTCAGGGAATGGAGGGCAGGATCCCTGGCGAACCACGACTCTAAGGGCCCGTCAGCAGTCAGTCCTGCTCAGAACCAAGGGGTTCTTGCATTCCTTTCAGCATCGGCCAAAGCAGACGTAGACCGATCACCAGAAAACCCACCGAGGCAATCAGTTGAAGCACCTCAGCGGGGACGACGTTGGCCATTGATCCACCGGCGATGGCACCGATCAGGCTGGCCAACACCAAGGCACTGGATGAACCGATAAAGACCGCCAGCGGTCGGTTAGAGGTGCCGCTGATTGCGACGGTGGCCAGCTGGGTTTTGTCGCCAAGCTCTGCGAGGAACACCGTCAGAAAGGTGGACAGCAACAGGGGGAAATCCATGGATCCGAGAGATCAAATCGAGTGTTGGATCAGCGACTGCAGGGCCTGAAATCCCAGCCAAAGCCCTAATCCGACCATCAGCACTCCTGCCATTTGCTCCAAGCGTTCGGGCGGCAGGATCTTGGACAGCCATTGGCCCACAAGCACCCCCACCAGGCTCGAGCAGATCAGGGCAAAGGCTGCCCCGATGAACACCAGCAAGGGTTGGCCGGATTGAGCCGACAGCAACAGCGTTGCCAGTTGGGTTTTATCCCCGAGCTCAGCAACAAACACCGTTGTGAAGGTGCTCAGCATCACGGCTGTGAAACCAAGCCCCTGGCTTTGCTCTTTTGACGCAACGGTGTCTGGCGACAGGGATGCTCTGTTGGTGGTCTCGACCTCAGGCATTCCCTTTGACGGTTCGGTTCACAGCACGCGTAAACCTACGCATCTCACTGCTTCGACCGCCATAGAGCGAACGAATCTGTTGATTGCAGCAAGCAATGGCAAAGGCATCGGTGTCCTCGGCCGGCACATCAAAGAGATCAGCGAGGCTGCTGACCCGGCAGAAGTCCGGGCGCTCCGCGTAGATCCGGCAGCGACGTCCACCACTGTCGTAGTGCTTGCACCAGCCGTCTTCACCGACCATGCCGAGATAGGTCTCTCTCTGCTCTTCAGTGAGGGCGTCTAACGCTTCCTGCCGTTCTTCCGGCGCCAATCGGCAACAGGCTCCGCAGTGATGGATGCAGGTCCAGGTCGGTGTGCCGTGTGCCATGGCTGAAAGCTGTGACAAGCCATCACAGTGGCAGGGGATGTGGGGCTGAATCCACTGGCGTGTTCTCTAGCTTGATGAGATCATTGCCACGGATTGCCGTTCTTTCCCCATGGGTATCGATTTTCATCTGATCGCAAACTTTGGGGCTCTCGCCCTGATCACCCTTGCTGGCCCAGCCGTGATCTTCATCCTTTTCTATCGTCGCGGCGCTCTCTGAAGCAGGCTGAGTGCGTGATAAACGGGCTGGCGTGCAATCAGCCGGCCCGTGTATGCAGCAATCACAGCGGCCAAAACCACACCAGCGAACAGTTGCTGGTCGCCTGTCAGTCGCCACGCAAACACGATCGAAACCAGGGGAAGTTGCGTGGCCCCTGAGAGCCCGGCGGCGAGTCCTAGGGCAATCCCTAGGTGTTGACTGAACCCGAGCACCGCGCAGATGGTGTAGCCGAGCAAGCCTCCGAAGGTGAGGGACGGGTCGATAAGACCTCCAGGCACTCCTGGTGCGAGAGCCAGCATCGGACCGATTACCCTCCCTGCAGTGATCCAAAGACTGCTCAGACCGATAAACAATGAGCCCCCATCAGGATTGCCATTGGGCATGCCCTCTTGGATGAGCTGCCTTAACAACGATTCACCGTCTCCGGTGCTGGTGCCCCAGGTTGTGAGGGCCAAGAGACATAGCCCGCCACCAAGACACAGGCCAGTGCGGATTGGATAGCGCTGCACCATTGGGGAGATTCGGCCAGTGGCCCAGACCAATCCCCGGCTGAACAAGCCACCGACGATCCCGCCGGCCACGCCGATCGGCA
This sequence comes from Synechococcus sp. RS9916, assembly GCF_000153825.1. Taxonomy (NCBI): domain Bacteria; kingdom Bacillati; phylum Cyanobacteriota; class Cyanophyceae; order Synechococcales; family Synechococcaceae; genus Synechococcus; species Synechococcus sp. RS9916. The sequence goes on along the minus strand of NZ_DS022299.1, from coordinate 757,828 downwards.
GAGCCATCAACAGTTGATCCGGTTCCGGTGTCATCACGTTGATCACTCCCAGGCCGAAAATGGGCTGGCCGCCGAGGTTGCTGAAGCCGGCGGCCGCCACACTGATCACCAGAGCAGGCCAGATGGTTGTGATGGCGTAATCGGTGCTGAGTTCCTCCAACATGAACACCGCTCCGAGCAGGGGGGTGTTGAACCCACCGGCTAGTCCCGCACCACCCCCGATGGCGACCATCTGCCTTTCATTCAGGCTTGGAAGCCATTGGCCCCAGCGTCGATGGATCGCGCGTGCCACAGCTGCACCCACTTGAACCACGGGCCCTTCACGCCCAAGGGGGAACATCGCGGCAGTGGCAATCGACCAGAGAATCCCCCGTTGCACGGTGCCTGGCGTCGCCATGGCGCTGGGCATCAGGCCGGGATCCTCAAGCGCATTCATGGTGGAAGGAATGCCGGACCCAGCCCCGGCGCGCCAGGGGCCGCGTTGCAGCATCAGCAGTGTCGGCATCACCACCACTGGCAGCAGTGCGATGCCAACCCCTGGCCATGACCATGCTGAGGCCGTTGTCGGCAACCGCGCAAACAGCAACGACTGCAGACGATCGACCACGTTCAAAGGCCAACACGCCAGGCCAATGGCAATGCCCACCACCACCAACCCGATGAAATGACGGGCCAGGGCTTTGACGGTCGAAGCCCGTCGGTCCACCAGTCCAGGGAACAGATGCTCGTGGTGCCGCGGGTCAGACCTCATGGCTGCATGCCGAGACCGATGGCGGCCTCTTCGATCAGGCTTGCAACGTAGGGGTGGGATGCTCTGCTGTCGTCGCACTGAAGCAGCCCGTCATCCCCGGTTTGCACAATCAGCTGTGCGCCATCAGGGTTGGTGAGGGTGATCTGCGTCCCGTCGCGTTGCTCACAGCTGTAGGTCTGCTGCCCCCGTTGGAGAAGCATGGTGCTGTGATGCGCACGCAAGGCCACGATTTCGAGCTGGAGGCGCTCCTCCCCTTGCCAACGGTTCATTGACAGCCGGAAGGCCAGATCAATCTGATCCGGAATGGTTGCGTTCTCGCGCCAACGCCAGGCGATGGCATCGAGGAGGGTGGCTCCTTGGCGCAGGCGCAGTTTCAAGTGCCCACCGCGCAGCATTCGTTGTTCGAGCACATCACAGTTGCGCGCCCAGAACAGGGGAGCGGGGTTGCCGATGCCGAAGGGCTCCAGCGTTCTGAGCGAGGTCCACAGGGAGCGGTCAATCTGCTCAAAGCGAAGCAGCGCTTCGGGCTTCACAACGCGGCCCTTCAAACGCGACTCCATCCAGTGCTCAGCAATGCCATTGAGCTGAGCGTGCAACGCCGCGACCCGTTCCGCCTTCACAGTGAATCCCCCAGCAGCAGGGTGACCACCAAAACGATCGAGGTGGTCGGCGCAGGCTTGCAAGGCCTGATCCACGGCGAACCCTTCCGGGGCTCTGACAGATGCGCGCATCATTCCCTCTCCGTCGGCAGCGAGGAGAGCAGCCGGTCGCTGGTAACGCTCCATCAAACGAGCAGCCACGATTCCAATCACCCCGTGGTGCCAGTGGCCTTGTGCCAGGAGAAGAAAGGGTGCGATCGACTTGGCGTTGGATTCCACCAAGGCGACGGCTTCCGCTTCGATGGCGTCGCAGAGCTCACGCCGCTGACGGTTGAGCCCATCACACTTCCGGGCCAGCTCAACTGCGGTATCGGTGTCGTTTTCGGTGAGCAGATCCACCACCAACGAGGGTTCTCCCAGTCGACCGACGGCATTGATCCTGGGAGCGATCTGAAATCCGACATCATCAGCACGCAGTGCTCGATCCTCCAGACCGCTCAGTTGTTGCAGGGCCCTCAAACCAGCACAACGGGTGCGGTGTAAGTGATCAAGGCCTTCACGAAGCCATGCCCGATTCGCTCCAGTCAGCGGTGCCATGTCAGCAATCGTGCCGATGCAGAACAGATCGCGAGCACTGGAGATCGCCTCGGGCTTCTCCAGCGCTTCGGCCAACGATCGTGCCAACACATAGGCAAGTCCAACACCTGCCAGGCCCCGGTAAGGGGAATCGACAGGCGTGGTGGCGGGGTGAAGCAGGGCAAGCGCCTGGGGCGGAGGATCCGGAATGGTGTGGTGATCCGTGATGATCACCTGCACGTCCAGATCCTTGGCCCGCGCCAGGGCCGCTTCTGCTGCGACCCCGTTGTCGACTGTGACCAGTAAGCGCACCCCTTGCTGATGCAGCTCTTCGACCATGCGCACATTCAGGCCGTAGCCGTCATCCATGCGACTGGGAATGGCGGCGACCGGACGGGCACCAAGGGGTTGCAGCGCTCGGATCAGCAGAGCTGTACTGGTCATCCCATCGGCGTCGTAATCACCGCAGATCGCCAGCGTCTCGCCCGATTGGCACGCTGCGATTAATCGGGTGACAGCCGGTTGAAGTCCTGGAAAGTGCTGATCGGCAGGTGGTAAGGCCGACGGGGTCAGCCATTGCTTGGCCTGATCAAGATCGTTGATGCCGCGGCGCATCAACACAGCGCGTAGCGGCAGAGGCAGCGGGAGCGTCTGCAACGGCGTGGCATCGGTGGCCAACGGCAATTGCCAGAGCTGAGGCTGGGCGGCGGTTGACACAAACGCTGCTCTTGGGTCGTTGCATTGTGGAGTCTGGTTCAATCAAAACCATGACTTCGCAACAGCGTTGATGCCCCGCTTGCAGGCCGTGTTCTGGGATGTGGACGGAACGCTGGCCGATACTGAGATGGAGGGCCATCGACCAGCTTTTAATCAGGCCTTTGAGGAATTGGGCCTTCCCTGGCACTGGAATCGGACCCTCTACCAACAGTTGCTGGCCATTCCTGGAGGCGGCCAACGCATGGCTTTCTTCGCTGAGCAACAAGGCCATCCACTCAATCCTGAAGCTCTCGAACAGCTCAAGCAGGTGAAGCAAAGCCACTACTTGGCCCGCATCCGCAGCGGAGCTGTTTGCTTGCGTCCCGGAGTGGCAAGGCTTCTCAATGAATTAAGAGCCGCGGGCGTTCGCCAATGGATCGTGACCAGCAGCGGTCGGGCCTCCGTCGAGGCCTTGATGGAGGGCCTGTTCCCCGGAGCTGCGAACCCTTTTGAGGGCTCCATCAGCGCCAATGATGTGCAGCGGCATAAACCCCACCCCGACCCCTATCTCCATGCGGTGAACAGCAGTGGTGCTGCTGCCAATCGGTGTTTGGCGGTTGAAGACTCAGCGGCTGGGTTGACGGCTGCCGTTCATGCTTCGATGCCCTGCCTGGTCACGCCATCACTCTGGGATCAACAACTTCCGAAGGTGATTCATCGGGCTGCTGCGGTGGTCGATCACCTGGGTGAGCACCATCAACCCCTGACGCAAACGTCAGGGCCCCCTTGTGTGGATGGATTGATCACGCTGGAGTACCTCCAGTTGCTTTTGGAGACGTCCGGCTGATGGTGCTGCAGCGCACCCGCTATGAACGCCTTCAGCGACAGCTGGGTGATCAGGTTCAACCTGTTGTGGATGGCCCTTGGAAACGTCGCAGTCTCGGGGCGCTATCCCTGCTGCTGGGGTTTTTCCTGGGCAGCAATCTCACCACTTACTACCTGGAAAAAATCGGCCAGCGTCCCGTCGTGGTGTTGGTGTTGGTGCTGCTGATTGAAGTCGTCGTCCGCATGCGGACACGCGTGCAATCTGCCCCTTGGCCTCTGGGCTGGGTTTTGCTCGACAATCTGCGCATCGGTGTGGTCTACGCCGTGGTTCTGGAGGCTTACAAACTTGGCTCCTGACCAAAGCGTTCTCTTTGATCCATCCGCTCTGCCTGGATTGGACGGGTGGTTGTTGGGGATGGGATGGAGTCCCCGTGATTGGGTTGCGCAGTGGGAGTCCAGAGGTGGGCTCCACTTGGCGACCCACGCCTGGCCATTTGCTGTTGATCCCCGATGGATCTGGGGAGTGGGGTTTCCGTTGTTAACGGCGCTTGAGAAGGCAGCCCGTAGCAACCAGCGATTGTTGTTCGGGCTGAATGGACTTCCCGGTTGTGGCAAGTCAAGCCTTGCTCACTGGATTGAAGAGGCCGGTGCCCAGCTTGAGATTCCGGTGTCTGTGGTGTCGATCGATGACTTCTACTGGCCCGCTGCCGAGATGGAGGCGGCAATGGCGGGAAATCCTTGGTCAGTGCCCCGTGCCTTACCGGGTAGTCACGATCTGAAGCTGATGGAAGAGGCCCTTGACCACTGGCTCGAGAGCGGAACACTGCATGCTCCGCAGTTCAACAAATCACTTCGCCAGGGCCGAGGCGATCGTGCGGGCTGGCGGGAACACACAGCCGCTGTGGTGTTACTGGAGGGATGGTTTCTAGGCGTTGAGGCCAACAACGACGCCTCTCTTGACCCCCCACTCACGCCTGCTGAACGGCAGTACAGATCACGCATGCTCCAGCAATTGGATCGGTATCAACCGGTTTGGGACAAGCTCAGTTCCCTTTGGCAGCTCCAAGCACCTGCTGTTGAGGCGAGCAGGTTGTGGAAACAGCAACAAGAAGATGCCATGCATCAGCGCACGGGTGCACGGCTGTCGGATGACTCGCTTCGAGGATTTGTGCGCATGATCGAAACAGCGATCCCTCAGAAAGCACTGCAGACGATTGATCGTGCTGATGTTGTGGTGGAGCTCACGCTCGATCGCGTCGTTCGTGAGCTCCGCTGGCGCTGATCAGCTTTCGCCGTCTTCTTCAGCAACGGGGTAGACAAAGCCCTGAGCGCGGCCACTCAGCACAGACTTGCCGATGGACATGGCGCGTTGCGCGGCGGTCGCTGCCTTGGCCTTCCACACGGCATGACGCTGATTGCGCTTGCTCTTGGAGGTTTTCTTCTTAGGTACAGCCATTGCCGGCGGATTTCTGCCAAACAGTGATCTTCCACTGTCGAGAGTCCTCTCGTCAAATCGCTAGGCTTCAATCATCGACGAACTGTTGTGAGTTCAGGCAACGCGACACCAGCTCAGAACCCTGACCCCTTGGCACGGTTGAGGCCGGATCAGCCTCCTATTTACAGCGAATTACTGCGCCAAATCAAAGGTGGTGAGGTCAAAGATCTGACTTTGATCCCACAGAGGCGCGAAGTGCTGGTGCGTTACGCCGACGGCCGCAAAGCAACTGTTTCCATCCTTGCGAATGACCAACAGGTCCTTCGCACTGCTGAGAGTGCTGGTGTCCCCCTCACTGTCAAGGACATTCGCGGCGAGCAGGCTCTTGCCGGATTAGCCGGCAACCTCGGCTTGGTTCTGGTCATCGTCATTGGTCTGTCGTTTCTCCTGCGACGTTCTGCTCAGGTTGCGAACCGGGCCATGGGTTTCAGCCGCAGTCAGCCACGGGTCAAATCTGAAGACGATGTGGTGGTCCGGTTTGAGGATGTTGCTGGGATCACAGAAGCGAAGGATGAACTGCAGGAAGTGGTCACCTTCTTGAAGGAGCCCGAGAGCTTCATCCGCCTCGGAGCCAAGATTCCCAGGGGAGTGCTATTGATTGGCCCTCCCGGCACTGGCAAGACGCTGTTAGCCAAAGCCATCGCCGGCGAAGCTGGCGTCCCGTTCTTTTCGATGGCCGCCTCGGAGTTTGTGGAACTCTTTGTTGGCGTCGGAGCTTCACGGGTGCGTGATTTGTTCCGCCAGGCCAAGGAAAAATCACCCTGCATTGTGTTCATTGACGAAATCGATGCTGTTGGTCGTCAACGTGGCGCCGGCATTGGAGGGGGCAATGACGAGCGTGAACAAACCCTCAATCAGTTGCTCACCGAAATGGATGGTTTCGCTGACAACTCAGGTGTGATCCTGCTTGCCGCAACGAACCGTGCCGATGTACTGGATACGGCGCTGATGCGACCAGGCCGTTTTGATCGCAGGATCCATGTCGATCTCCCTGATCGACGCGGTCGCGAAGCGATTCTGGCTGTGCATGGCCGGACACGACCTCTTGCAGAAGATGTTGATTTGAGCGATTGGGCCAAACGGACACCGGGTTTTTCTGGTGCAGATCTGGCCAACCTGCTCAATGAAGCAGCGATCCTTACGGCCCGGGATAACGCTTTGGCCATTGGTGATGGTCAGATCGAGAGAGCCTTAGAGCGCATCACCATGGGCTTGACGGCAGCACCGCTTCAAGACAATGCCAAAAAGCGACTGATTGCCTACCACGAGATTGGGCATGCACTCGTTGCTGCTCTTACGCCTGGTGCAGGAAAGGTCGACAAGGTGACCCTGCTGCCTCGATCCGGAGGTGTTGGAGGGTTTACGCGGTTCTGGCCGGATGATGAGGTGATCGATTCCGGGTTGCTCACCCGTGCTGCTCTCAAGGCACGCTTGGTTGTTGCGTTGGGTGGCAGGGCGGCTGAGTTGGTGGTGTTTGGGCCCTCTGAAGTGACGCAGGGGGCGAGTGGCGATCTGCAGATGGTCAGTCAGCTCGCACGCGAGATGGTGACTCGATTTGGTTTCTCCAGCCTGGGACCGGTTGCCCTGGAAGGGGGTGGCAATGAGGTGTTTCTTGGGCGTGATCTTGTGCACACCAGGCCCACTTACGCCGAAAGCACCGGACGTGCCATCGATGCCCAAATCCGCAATCTTGCAAAACAGGCCCTCAGCGAGGCGATTGGTTTGCTTGAGTCCCGCCGCGAAACCATGGACCGGCTGGTCGAGGCATTGATCGCCGAAGAAACGCTCCACACCGAGCGCTTTCTTGCACTCGCTGGTCTGGCCAACGAAGAGCTGCCGATGTCGGTGCAGGAAGGAGCTCTGCCTTGAGTACCAAACCGGCGCGCTCATCATCACGAGCGACCGGTCAAGGTCGATTGGGCTGGTGGATTGCTGGCCTAGGCACAGCATTGCTGATCGTGCTGTGTCTGCGGATTCAGGTGGAGTGGCACTGGTTTGCCCAGTTTTCCCTGCAATCCGTCTTGCTCAAGCGCTGGGTCTTTGCTGTGGCAGCGGGGATGTGTTCTCTGCTCTTCAGCACAGGTCTCTGGCTTTGGCGACGTCGTTGGTTGCGACTGGCTGATCCGCTGGTTGGCGCAGATCTGCTCATACAGGAGCATCCTCATCCATCTCAAAGGCTCAAGGGTTGGCGTTATGGGCTGAGCCTTTTGGCGGTGACAACGCTGGTGATCACCGTGCTCGCATCCATCCTTCGGGTCACTTGGATTGCTTGGGCCAATCCCTTCGCGTTGGGCCACTGGTGGGACCAACCCTTTCCAGGTGAGACCTTGCCCTGGGTGATGGCTCTTCTGGGTCTCTCCAGCCTGGTGACAACCCTTGCACTTCGTCGCCAAGATGCCCCATTGCTGCTGATGAGCAGCCTCTGCCTTGGCTTCTCGGCGGCACGTGCATGGGGACTCTGGATTCTGGCTCTGGCGATTCCGTCCAGCGGTCTCCGCGATCCCCTTCTTGGTGCTGATGTCAGTTTTGGGCTTGGGCGCTTTTCAGCCATTGCCCTGGTCCTTGAGTTGTTGCTCGCGCAGTTGTTGCTGGTCTTGGGATCAGCCTTGTTGCGCCGGATGACCGCATCAACAGCCTTGTCGGATTGGTCCGTTCAGGCTCTGAACACCGCTGAACGACGGGGTCTTCGCCCTCTACTGGCAGGGATCCTCAGCTTGTTCGCTGGTTTGGTCTGGCTGTCCAGGCACCAGTTGATGTGGACCCAAGACGGCGTTGTGGCTGGCGCAGGCTGGCTTGATGTGCATTGGGTGTTGCCGTTGCGTCAGGGAGGCGCCTTCGCCCTCTTGGCCCTAGCCGTGCTGGTCTTCCCCATCCCTTGGCCGACTTCACGTCGACGTGGCCGCCGACTGGCCATCTCCATCGCCCTGGCCTGTCTGTTGATGGAACTGATCCTGACGCCGCTTTGGGATTGGTTGCTGATTCGTCCTCGGGAGTTGGTGCTGGAGACGCCCTACATCACACGGGCGATTGCTTCCACCCGACACGCTTTTCAGCTGGATGACATCAGTACCCGTTCAACCACACCGGCTCCCCGTCTGAGCCAAGAGGACCTCACTGCGGCTGCGAGCACACTGAGCAATGTGCGCCTCTGGGATAGCCAACCATTACTGGCGACCAACAGGCAACTCCAGCAACTCAGGTTGTATTACCGCTTTTCCAATGCAGCGGTTGATCGCTATCAGCTCACTGAGTCTGATGAACAGCGACAACAGGTGATGATCAGTGCCCGTGAATTGGATCAGGCAGCTCTACCGGATCGATCGCGCACCTGGTTGAACCGACATTTCGTCTTTACCCATGGATACGGCTTCACGCTCAGCCCTGTAAATACCCATGCCCAAGACGGATTACCGGATTATTTCATTAGTGACCTGGGGCAGGCCACACGCATCGAAGGGAATCAGTCCCTGGGTATCAGCAAAAACGATGTGAAAGAAAGGGTGCCAATTGGTCGTGCCGCTCTTTATTTCGGCAGCTTGCCTTCGCCCTATGCCGTAGCACCGACAACGATTGAAGAGCTGGATTATCCCGAAGGGGATGAAAATCAATACAACCACTATCGCGGATCGGCTGGCGTCCCATTGGCCAATCCTCTTCAACGGTTGGCAGCTGCCGTCTATCTCAAAGAGCCCCGTTTACTCAATACCGGAGCCTTGACACCAGGCTCCAAGCTGCTTGTGCGACGGGAGGTGAGACAGCGCTTGAGGGCGCTGGCCCCTTTCCTGTCGTACGAGGGTGATCCTTATCTGGTCTCGGTGCCGATTTCAGCTGGAACCCAAGGATTTACCTCCAGCCAACATCAGTATTGGGTTGTTGATGCTTACACCACATCCAAGACCTATCCCTATGCCGCTGAACTGCCCGACGGCAGCTCCCTTCGCTATGTGCGCAATGCTGTCAAAGCCGTTGTTGATGCCTACAACGGCAGTGTGCATTTGTATGTCAGCGAACCGGAGGATCCGATTGTTCAGGGATGGATGGCTGTGTTCCCTGAATTATTTCAAGAGCTCGACGCAATGCCGGCTGAACTTCAACGCCATCTGATGGTTCCAACCCATCTGTTTGAACTTCAGGTGCAGCAATTGCTTCGCTATCACGTGACTGACCCGCGTATTTTTTACAGCGGCGACGATGTCTGGCAAGTGCCGATGGAGCTGTATGGCAAGCGTCAGATCCCTGTGGCTCCCTACCACGTGACGGCTCAACTGACGTCTGCATCGGAGTCTGAATTTCTTCTCCTACAACCGTTAACCCCATTGGCGCGTCCCAATCTCTCGGGTTGGTTGGCGGCTCGTAGTGATGGAGATCATTACGGCGAACTGGTCTTGCTCCGTTTCCCGTCGGATCTTCCGATTTATGGGCCAGAACAGATTCAGGCTCTGATCAATCAGGATCCTGAAATCAGCCGCGAATTTGGTCTCTGGGATCGTGCTGGATCTGAGGTGGTTCAGGGGAACTTGTTGGTTCTTCCTGTGGGTGATGCTCTTCTGTACGTGGAGCCTGTCTACCTCAAGGCTGAACAGGGGGGACTCCCCGCGTTGAAGCGCGTCGTAGTCAGTGACGGCAGCCGTGTTGCGATGGAGAGCACCCTTCTCGATGCCATTCAAGCTTTGTTGGATGGAAAAGGCTCCTGACGCCGAAGCATCAAAAAACCGCCCCGACGGGCGGCTGTTTTGAATGAGTCTGATCCTCAGCCTCAGTTGACTGCGGCGAAGAACTCCTTGCTGCCGACGGGGTCGGGCTTCATGGTCTTCTCGCCGGGAGTCCAGTTTGCGGGGCAGACCTCATCGGGGTGAGACTGCACGTACTGGAAGGCCTGGAGGACGCGGAGCGTCTCGTCGACGTTGCGACCCACGGGCAGGTTGTTGATGGTGGAGTGCATGATCACACCATCAGGGTCAATGATGAACAGGCCACGCAGTGCCACGCCAGCATCCTCATCGAGGACGTTGTATGCGCTAGCGATTTCCTTCTTCAGGTCAGCGACCAGGGGATAGGCGATGTCGCCAAGGCCACCCTGGTTGCGGGGAGTTTGAATCCAAGCCAAGTGGCTGAACTGGCTGTCCACAGAAACGCCCAGCACTTCAGTGTTCTTGCTGGAGAAGTCTGCATAGCGGTCGCTGAATGCAGTGATCTCCGTGGGGCACACGAAGGTGAAGTCGAGGGGGTAGAAGAACAGCACCACGTACTTGCCGCGATACTGCGACAGGGTGACCTCTTTGAATTCCTGGTCAACCACTGCGGTGGCGGTGAAATCGGGGGCCTGTTGACCCACGCGCAGAGCGCCGGTGGCGGTCATGATGGAAGAGCGATGGTTCAGCCCTGACAGCGATCCGAATTCTTACGCGAAGTCGAATCGACTACCAGTTGCCTTTCTCAATTTATCACGGTCGTTCTTGGCCTGAATTGTTGGGGTGTATCGAGCTTGCTTTAAGTCTGGCCGTAAAATGGGCTCATGATCAATCGTTCAATGGCCTGGGATCAGGCTCTACTCAGGAAGTTCAGTAGCACTGGCCATTTCCGTCTTCTGAATCAGGTGCGTAGCGAGCTCAAGGCTCAGCCGCTCCAGCGTGACCCGCAAACCAAAGTTCTTCAACTCCAAGCCAAGCCCATGCGAGGGCAGCCCGTGCGGGCTCAGCGCCGGCCCAATGCCCTTGAAAACCACACAGGAGACAGCCTCCTTCCTGAACGTCAAGCTGATACTCCTCGCTCTTTCCGGGATCGCCTGAACGCCATTGAAATGCGTTGACGTGACCTGTAATTCGTGAACCATTTGCAATAAAAAGCCCGCCTATTTCAGGCGGGCTTTTTTAATGACAAGGGGGAGACTTGAACTCCCGACCTGCGGGTTATGAATCCGCCGCTCTAACCAGCTGAGCTACCCTGTCGGACTTCGAAAGTTTAAACGATCGCCTGTCAGCAATCAGGCGCGGCGACTGGAAAGAAGGCTCATCGGATCGACTGCTGCACCACCTGGCTTACGGATTTCGAAGTGCAGATGAGGACCAGTGCTGCGACCGGTACTTCCCATCAGCGAAATGGTCTGTCCTTGAGGGACCAGCTGCCCTTTGCGCACGAGCAAGCGACTGTTGTGGGCATAGCGGGTGGACGTGCCATCGCCGTGACTCATCTCAACGAGATAGCCATATCCACTGCTCCAACCGGAGTAGACAACAACACCGTCCTTAGCGGCCAGAATCGGGGTGCCGACGTTGTTGGCAATATCAATGCCTTTGTGCATGCGTCCCCAACGCCACCCGTAACCAGACGTGAAGACGCCTTTGGCAGGCCAAAGGAAGGATTGTGCCTGGTCTTGCTGCGTTCCACCAGGGAACTGGGGACGACTGGGCCAGCTCGCACCACCGGAAACACCAGGCCGAATGGCAAGCAGAGCACGAGTCGAGGCATTGGCCACCTTGAGCTCTGAGCCAATCACCAGTCGCGCCAGGTTGACACCGGGATTCAAGCGGCGAATGTCGGTCAGGCTGAGGCCATGGCGCTTCGCAATCGATGTGAGCGAGTCGCTGCTAGTGATTTTGATAACCTGACCAAGCGAAGGTGGCGGCACGAGTGGTGCCGTATCGCTGATCTTTTTCCGATCAAGGAATGTGGACAGTGCAAGCTTCAGATCGTCAAGCTCGGGAAGGACAACCCAAGCGCCTTTCTTGATGGAAGCGTCTGATGGCAGCTCATTGAGCTTGGTGAGTGTCTCGACGGCCAGGTTGAGATCGTCGGCCAGCGCGCTCAAACGAACGTCTTGATTGACGCGAATCCACTGCCGTTTGGATTCGGTGGCGACAGGAGGTGGAGCAGAAGCGAGCAGGAAATCTTGGGCGCCCGTGTTGTGACGGCCATCAGCGATGCCAGGCTGACTACCGATGGCTGCAAGCCCCAGAACGGGAATCGCAGAGGTGAGTGCCAGTGTGAGGAGGGGCTTCATCTCAGCGAGAGAAGAACAACATCTCCGGAGAAGCCGCCACGACCCAGAGACTGGCCGAAAGTAGCGGCCCGAACACCCGTGCGCAAGGGGGCTTGGCCCAGGTTGTCGATTACCACAAACCCAGTTGGAGACCCGCTTGGAAACTCACCAGCGCACAGGACACAGAGAGATTCAAGCTGCGCACGTTCTCATGGCCACGCATTGGAATCGTGCAGATCGCATCACAGCGCTCGCGAACGGGGTTGGGTAACCCGGTGTCTTCCCGTCCGAAGAGCAGCACGTCTCCAGGCTGGAACTGAAATGTGCTCAGGGATTGGCCTTGATGCCGGCTGCAACCGATCAGGCGATGAGGGACGGGCAGTTCAGCAAGGAAGTGCTCAAAATCTGGGTGAGTCGCCAAGTCGACATGGGGCCAGTAATCCAATCCAGCACGTTTGACTGCTCGATCATCAATGCTGAATCCCAACGGCTCAATTAACGACAAAGGCAATTGAAAAGCTGCACAGCTGCGTGCAATGTTTCCTGTATTGGGTGGAATGCGCGGCTCGAACAGCGCGATGCGCAATGGCGATTCAGGCAAGGTCATACCGGTATCCCAAGGGCATGCAGATCAAGAGCTCGGCCCTGGACCACGAGCCAACTTCGCTGGCTGTGCTGCTCCAGGGCCTGGGCAAGCGAACCCAATCGATCGCGAAAGAGCCCCCCAATGGCGGTGGGTGGCACGACACCCCAGCCTGTTTCCTCGATGACGACAACAGCGGCTCGTTGGCGCATGGTGAGGCTTTTGATCAACTGTTGACAAGCGTTCTGCCACTGCTCGTGGTCTAGCTCCAAACACCACGCCACATAGCCACCAAGGGCGTCGATCAACAGATGATGATTTGGATCGATGTCTGTAATCAGAGCAGGCAAGTTGGCCTCGGCCTCCACCAGGCTCCAGTGCGCTGGCCGCCGCTCACGATGGAGACGCAAGCGTTCCTGCCAAGAAGAATCGTGCTCCCTGCGCGCAGCGGTCGCCACGTAGGTGACAGCGTCTTGATGGTCCAGGAGCGTTTCTGCCCAACGACTTTTGCCACTGCGGCTTGGGCCGCTCACCAGCACGAGGCCTTGCTCAACCTCCACCGTTCATGCCGCGCAGGGTTGCCACAGAGGAAGGACTGACGCGGTTCAGATAGCGGAAAATCCAGTACTTAAAGACCGTCGCCAGGATCACAGGGAATGTGGCGATGAACAGAAGGATGAAATTCTCACGAGCCGGAAAGCCGAAGTGATTGGCGATGCCATCGAGCAAGACGGTCCAACCCTCTGGGCTGTGGAAACCGACGAAGATATCCGTGAACAAAATGATGGCAAACGCTTTGGCTGAGTCACTCAGCCCATAAACAGCCTCATCAAAGAACCCGCGCAGAACCCGTAATTCTTCGCGGCAAGAGAAACAGACCACAACGAAGGCGATCAGGGCTGCAAGGTCAGAGAGGACGTTCTTGATGGCGTGGGTGCTGGCAGCATCCGCCTCCTCTTTCAATTCTTCTGCTTTTGTGGCGAGGGCCTGCTGCAGCTCCTCCTGGCTGGGGATGGCCTTCCCCTTCAACAACGCATCAAATTCAATTTCAGCTTTGTAGACCCTCAGTTTCTCCACCGCTTCTTCTTCGAGCTGAGGTTTTGGATAGCTCAGAAAGGGAAGGTCAGGAGCGAATCGATCAACCATGGGGCTGATCAGGTAGGTGCGACTGGTCTGCTGAATGAGGAGCGGCACAAGGATCAGCAGGAGCAAGACCTTGAGTGAAATCAAGGTCGAGTCACGGCGGCGACGGAAACCGGCCACCAAAGTGGCTTCTGCCGTGGGATCAAGTTGACGCCGAACACTGTCAACTACACCAAGAAGAGACCGGGGAAGCGGGTCTGGTTCCCGACTCATGGTCGGAGCAGATGCAGTGCGACGGGGGGAATAGCGATTGACCACCGCTTCGATCAACTGGACCTGACGCAACTCCTGGGTGTCGAACTGACCACGAATCGGTTCGAGCTTGTCGAGGCTGCTGCGACAGACACTGAGGGCGGCTCTGAATTTGCGCAGGATGGTGGCCTGCACAGAACTCGGGACCGAAAGCTGCAGATCCTGACGGATGGGGCGATCGCCGTAGTACTCCAGCTCAAGGCTCTGAATCAGAAGGGCAGCCTCATAACCACGATCGAGATCGCTGTTCACGTCGCGGGCATTGGCTTGCCCCAGGGTGGTGATCCAGTTGCGGAGTGCCATGAAGGGGTTCGTGCGGATCAGCGGGAGAAGACCCACCAGGTGGCCATAGGCACGATGGTGCCAACAACCAGCAGAACGACAACCCAGGTGAACGCGTTGCTCTCACGGGTTTCTTCGACAGTGGGGATGTTGGTCGGAAGCGTGGTGCGCTCCACCTCAACTGGAGGGCCGGGATCGGCGCCACCGTTCAACACCACGTCCAAACGCGTGATGCCATCGAGACTGGCTTGGCGATAGCGATCACCCTCCCGCAGGGGTTGACTCATGGTGGTGCGACCGGTGCTTTTCAGCAATTCATCGGGAAGACGATCGAGAAGCAGGGGATCAGCAACGACGGCTGCTTGCTTGTTCTGGGACTCAATCAGCAGCAGCAACAGGGGAAGATCCTGTTGCTGGGTCGACCAACGCTCGATCAGTTGCTCACCGAACTGATTGAGGCTCAAGCCGTAATCCAGACGGCGGACGGTGACAAGACGGGCGTCCACGCGTTCTTGCTTGAACTGTTCAAGACCGGTTGTGATGTCAGAACGACTGGCGCGACTCAGCACGTCGGCCGAATCGATCACACTCTCCACAGGTACTTCAGTCGGGAAATCGACTGGAGCGACAGCGAAGCAGGCTGGTACGAGCAACAGAAAACTGAGGCAAGTGGCCAGCAAGCCGGCATAAAGAGAACGCATCCGAAGCATCATTCGTGGCAGTCGGTGACAGCAGTCTGCCTTTAGCAGGCGAGGCTGTCGCGGTTTAAAGCCACGATTGCCGAAACAATCGCCTCGCAGCGCTCCTTCCCCTGGGGCATCCGTTCACAGAGCATGGCCAGGAAGGCGTGTTCCTCGTCATCAACCACTCGGTCTGCATGCACCAATTGGGCAGCCAGAGCGAGGGAGGTTTCGAGTTGTTCTGGGTTCAATACGGGCAAAGCCTGGTCGATTAATCGCGGCAGTCCTCCGTCCTGACGGAGCACGGTGAGCAGGCGATCAAACAAGTCCCCCATCTGTTCATCGCTTCGGTCGCGATAGGGGAGGCGGTACTCCAGGTGCCGACGTAAGGCATGGGCTTCTTCTCGGCCCAAAACGCCGTCGCAGGCGACAGCACCAAGGGCAATGGCGGCAAACGCTTCTGCGGTGTCCATGGCAACTGGTGCTACGACCCCCATTTGAGCAAGAGTGATTCGATCTGCCAGCCCTTTGCTCAATGCCTTTTGGAGCACGCGTCAGTCTGTCGGTCGGGGTGTTGCTGCTTTTGCTCGCCGCAGGCAACGTGTTCACGGCTGTCGCCATTGATCCAACCCTTCAACGGGCGGAAGTGTTGGCCGGAATGGCTGCTGTGGGGTTGATGCTCGTCGCCGTGCTGTGGACGCGGGCCCAACCCTTGGCCCCAAAAGCCGTGGAGCTTCCCGGTGAGCAGAGTCTCAAACTTCTCCCTGAGCTCAGTGAGCTCTGTCGTACGGAACTGGCTTGGGGAAGTCATCTTCTGCTGACAGCCACCTCTGCCGCCACAATCCTTGTGGCTTGGGATGGACACGTTCTGCTGCGGCGTGGTCTGGTGCCAGAAACCTTATTGATCGCCGACCAGGACGGCGCTAACGGAGAAACCTTCACCCCAGGCCCGATCTGTGAGCGGGCTCAACGGCAAGGGCAGTTGGTTTCCCTGGTCAAAACGGCTCTCTATCCGGGCCGCACCGAATTCGATCCGGTCCTTCCAGGTCTACCGTCCGTCATGGTGCAACCGCTGGGGGACCGGGGCTGGGTGGTGCTTGGAGGTTGGACGGAGCGTTGCTTCAGCCGCTCGGATGAACGTTGGTTTACCGGTTGGTGTGAACGACTCAGAACGACACTGGAGACGAACGGTCCTTCTCCTGCGTTGAAGGACGCTTCAGGTTGTCGTTGATCTTCAGTTGGGATTGGACCGACCCACCCGGTGAAGAGAACACAACGGTGCCATTGCGCCCCACAGATCCAACCAGTCGATCGCTACGGGTGATCTGCTGATTGGCCTTGCGTTGAAGCTCCACGTTCCCCTGGGCCTCAACCTGATTGGTGGTCCAGTTCCAGGTGCAGCGTGAGGCCTGGAGTTGGTCTCCAGGTTGCTTGAGCTCACATCCACTGAGCACGTTCACCGTTGTCTGGCCCATGGCAATCCGGAACCCACGACCCGAAAGGCGTGAATCCTTCATGGATGCCTCGAATGGTTGGTCATTCAACAACGCATCTTCAGCAAACAACCATCGGGTGGTGGTGGCATCAAGTCGGCCATCACGGTCTGGAGCCAGAACCTTGACGGGGCCGATCAAATCAAGGAAACCCTTGACTGTGTTTCCGCTCAATCGTTCGGCATGCAATTGCTGAAGGGTTTGATGGCCTGAACCGCGGCGCTGGCCTAGCACGGGTCCCTGGGACTCGAGAGAACCGGAGCCAAGGTTCCATTGCGTCTGGCGAGCACGCACCACGGAGTCCGCCTTGCTGCCCTGCTGACGCACTGGAGCCTGATTCCAACGTTCCAGCTGAACGTTTCCAAGCAGGGTGAGGTCCTCGGTGCGCTGTTGAAGCTGTGCCCGCTTACTTTGAATTCTGGTCAGGCGGTCAATCGCTTCAGGGCGCTGTTCCATCACCAACAGGGCCTGGGGAGGAGTCCAGCGCAGTCGGTCACCTTTGATCAAGACCTTCTGGCCTTGCAACTGCTGCAACTGAACGTCGCCTTCCAAGAGGACCAATTGACCGTCGTTGATCACCGTGGCTCTGTCGGCACGGATTCGGTAGGCCGGCAGATTGTTGCGATAAAGAAGGCCTTCCGGGCGACTCGCTCTTACGAGACGACGGCTGAATTCATAACGCGCTTCAGGGCTGGTTAGATCCCAGTCTTTTTCTCCATTCGGTCGTTTCTGGCGAAGCTCCAGGGAACGAAACACAAAGGGTGGCGCCTCCGTGGACGTTGATTCGTCAACCGAAGCACACCCCCCAAGGATGAGAGCAGCGATCACGCTGGCTGTCACTGGCCGGCGAAGCCGTGGCCTGGTCAAAGCGGTGACTCCAGTTCGAGACGTTGCATCACCGGATTGGGCTTAGGCAGAGGCTGTTCACTGGGAAGTTTCCCCCAGATCAACGCGTCATGCCATTGCTCTGGCATCGTGTGCTGGCCGAGTTGATTGAGGATCCGCTCACTCAGATCCGGCACCAGTGGATTGAGCAGTAATCCCACAATCCGGCAACATTCGAGCACTGCATAGAGATCGGAACCAACAGCGTCTTCCTGACCTGGCTGTTTCATCAGGCTCCAAGGGGCTCGTTCATTGAGGTAGCCGTTGGCCTGAATGGCCAGCTGCAAGACGGCTTCTGAAGCCCGTTGGAAGGCCATGTCTGGCATCGCATCACGCACCTGGCCGATGGCTGCTTCGGCGTGTTGACGCAAGGGATGATCTGTCGCAATGGCCGTTCCTGCCTGAGGAACGGCATCTCCAAACCACTTGCGCGCCATCGAGGCCGTGCGGTTGAGCAGGTTGCCGATCGTATTGGCCAGATCGTTGTTGACCAGATCACTGAAACGCTGTTGCTGGAAGTCGCCGTCGTCGCCGAACTGGATGTCGCGGAGCAAGTACCAACGCACCGCATCAGTTCCACAGCGCTCGAGCAGCAACTCGGGATCGAGCACGTTGCCTAACGATTTACCCATCTTCTGGCCTTCTCGGGTCAGAAATCCATGGCCAAAGACGCGCGCTGGAACCGGCAGTCCAGCCGACATCAGCATCGCCGGCCAATACACCGCATGGAAACGCAGGATGTCTTTGCCGATGACATGCATCTGAGCGGGCCAGCCGACGCTGGCGAGGCGATCAAGATCAACCGTGCCGCCGTCATCGAGCAACGCTGTTAGATAGCCGAGCAGTGCGTCAAACCAGACATAGAAGGTGTGGCCTGGATGGCCAGGAACTGGCAGTCCCCATGACACGTTGACGCGTGAGATCGAGAAATCCCTCAAGCCCCCAGCAACAAAGTTCTGGATTTCCTTGCGCCGATTCGCTGGAGCAATGAAATCAGGCTGGCTGATCAGCTGTTCAATCTTGTCCTGGAAATTGGAGAGGCAGAAAAACAGGTTCTCCTCATCACGCCATTCCAGGGCTTTCTGGTGAATAGGGCAGTAGGGGTCCTTCGCTTCAGGAGGCTCATCCTTGAATTCCTCACAGCCAACGCAGTACCAACCGGTTTGCCGGCCAATGCGAATGTCGCCGTTGGCTTCACATCGTTTGAAAAATGCCTCGACTAATGGCAGGTGGCGCTCTTCTGTGGTGCGAACGAAGCGATCGTTGCTGATTCCCCAGTCCGACCAGAGCGAGATGTAGCGCTTCGTGATGGCGTCGCAATGCTCCTGCGGTGTGACGCCACGGTCTGCAGCGGTGCGCTGAATCTTTTGACCATGTTCATCAACCCCGGTGATGAACACCACGTCATTGCCCTCCAGCCGTTGAAAGCGGGCCAGAGCATCACAAGCCAGCGTGGTGTAGGTGCTGCCGAGATGGGGTTTGTCGTTGACGTAATAGAGAGGGGTCGTGAGGCTGTAGGTCATCTCTCCGACGTCTGCTCCGTGCAATGCCCTGCACTCTGTGGTGCGGGCTGATGGGGCTGGATCCTAGGGCGCTCCCTTGCTGAGATCCGATCCAGCTGCGAATCTCCACTCGGGACGGGCTTGGTTCGTGAACGGCAACGTGGAGAACACGGATGTGGTGGTCTGGGGTGGAGGCACCGGAGGGGTGGCTGCTGCCATCCAGGCGTCCCGTTCAGGCGCTCGAACCCTTCTGCTCACACCAGGCACCTGGCTCGGGGGGATGGTGAGTGCAGCAGGGGTGTGTTGCCCCGATGGCAACGAACTCTCTCCATGGCAGACCGGTCTCTGGGGAGCGTTTCTCAGAGAATTGGAACAGACCGAACCCAGCGGTCTCGATCACAACTGGGTGAGTTGTTTTGGCTATCGCCCCAGCAGCGCTGAGGCGATCCTGCAACGGTGGGTGCGTGCCGAGTCGAAGCTGCTTTGGTGGCCCGACTGTCGTCTGTTGGCGGTGGACCGTGACGGATCGCAGATCACGGCGTTGCGCATTGCGGTGGCAGCCGAACAGCGACGCGTGAGCTGCCAGGTGGTCATCGATGGCAGTGATCGCGGCGATCTTTTGCCCATGGCCAATGCGGCTTTTCGCTTCGGATGGGAATCACAGGAGCATTGGGGTGAACCCAGTGCCCCCCTCCAACAACGACTCGACAACGAGCCCTTTTTCCGTGCACACCCGGTGCAGTCACCCACCTGGGTTGTGATGGGGCAGCTGCAGAGCGATCAACTGCAGGCCGGTCAGGTGCGTGAGCTTGATCCCTCAAGCAAGCCCCAGTTACCGGGTCTTTTTGAGCGGGCCACTGACGCTTTTGGTCTCGAGCGCACCCTCACCTACGGGCGTCTTCCTGGTGGCTTGGTGATGCTCAACTGGCCTTTGCACGGCAATGACTGGCACTGGGGGCTGGAGCGGGGCTTCGCTGACGATCCCAGCAAGGAGTCAGAGCTGGCTGTTGAAATGCAAGAGCACAGCCTGCGCTTTGCTGAGGCCATGCATGACGCCAGTGATGGCTGGCTGACGCTCGGTCATGCGTTTGCGCCCGAGTCGGGCAGCCCTGCTGCTTGGCTGGCGGCCATGCCCTACTGGAGGGAAGGTCGACGGATGGTTGGCCTCACCACGGTGATCGAGCAGGACCTGCTGCCGATCCATGAGGGACAGGCTGTTGCGCCCTTGCCTTTGTCGCCATCGGGGGCGTTGCAATCGATCGCGGTTGGCAACTATGCCAATGATCACCACTACCCCGATGACGACTGGCCTCTAGCGCCTAAGAGCTGCCGCTGGGGTGGTCGCTGGACCGGGACACCCTTCTGCGTTCCTTACGACGCGTTGGTGAGTGAAAGCATCAGCAACTTGTTGGCGGCTGATAAAGCGATCAGCACCAGCCATATGGCCAACGGTGCCACCAGGCTTCAACCCCTGGTCATGAATGTCGGCCAGGCCTCGGGCTTGGCAGCTGCCCTGTCTGTACAGCGTGGATGTTCCCCTGCTGTGTTGCCGGTGCGTGAACTTCAGGAAGCCTTGATCGGCGATAGTCGCGCACCCTCGGCGGTCGCACCGCTTTGGAACACGCCTTGGCATCATCCGCAGTGGCGCCAGCGACAGCTTGACTCTCTCGACCGCCCCCTCGCCCTTGTGGAATCGGATTTAGAGATCAAGGATTCGACTTCTGTCGCAGTCCCCCCATGTGGCCATAGTCCTCTGGCTCAGACCTGGACTGGGAGAGTTGAAGTTGATCGCGATGACACGATCGCTCTTCACTGCTCCAACGGCCAAATCTGGCCCTTGATCACGCTCGAGCCGGTTGTGCACCGGTGGATGCGTCAATTGGAGTGCAGTCAAAACATGGAACTGATTGCCACGGCAAATCCTTGGGGCCCCTGGTTGCGCGTCAGTGGGCTTGCAGTCTGAGTTGATCGCGAATCGGATCCACCTCAAGCACGTGCAACTGAAGTTGATCACCCGGCTCACTGCCCGGCGGGCATTCAGCAGCGAGGTCGAGGGCCAAGGCGTCGATGCGAATCAAGCCAAGGCGATCCTGGGGGCGCAGCCAGCGCAGGAAGTCAGCCTGCCACTGCTGATCACGATGGTGCTCAAACCAGACCTGCTGCCAATGGCGTTGGTCTTCGCGGCTGATGCCAATGCCTTCCCGAGTGGCGAGATCAACGCTGCCAACAAGCTCCTGAAGCTCCTCTTCACTGAGTTGGGGGCTTCCGGCTTGGTGCGCCTGAATCTGACGCTGCACGATCAGATCGCAGTAGCGGCGGATGGGGGACGTGGCCTGCACATAGGCAGGTAGCCCGAGACTGAAATGGGACGCTGGCTTGGTTCCCATCAGTCCGCGGCTGAGGCAACGTTTGATTGCGGCAAAGCGAACGGCACCATCCGGCAGTTCACTCAACTGTGCAGGGGAGGGCAGGTCCGCTGGTAGCTGGCTGCGGTAGGGCAGCGGCAAGCCATGATCCACGCCGTATTGGGCGGTGACCGCGCCAGTGAGGATCATGGCCTCTGCCACCATCAGTCGCGATACGGAAGGCTCGGTGATCTCCAGACTTAGATCACCGTCGCGGCAACGGATTCGCCCCTCGGGAAGATCCATCAGAAGGGCTCCGTTGCGTTCACGCCACAGCTTGCGGCGCCGAAGCAATTGATCGAGATCGGCGAGATCAGCTTCCTCCGGCGGGGCCAGATCGATCAATTCGTCCGCATCGTCATAGCTGAGTTTGTAGAGCGGCTTGACCCAACTGCGGGTGATCCCGTATGCAGCGATTGCACCCTCCTCATTCAGCTCAACCCAGGTGCTCCAGGCCGCACTCTTGTGACCCGCCCGGAGACTGAAAGGGCCCGTTGAGAGCACGTCAGGAAACATCGGCTGATTCCCGCGAGCGAGATAAAGACTGCTGCCCCGGGCGGCGGCTTCTTGATCCAAAGTCGAGCCTGGCTGGATCAATCGGCCTGGGTCGGCAATGTGGATCCAGATGCGCTTCGATCCGTCTGGTTTGCGCTCTAACGAGAGCGCGTCATCAATGTCGCGGGTCTCACTGTCATCGATGGTGACGCAATGAAGATGGCAAAGATCGATGCGTCTCTCATCACCAGGTTGCGAGGATTGGCTTGCATTCAGCAGGTTTTCTGCCTCCTGCAACTGCTCGGTCGAGAAGCCGCTCGACCAGCGACTCCCCTGCATCGCAGGAAGTTGATGGGGATCAGCAGCGCCGTTTGTCACCAAGGTGCGGTGGAGTTCAGTGGGATCGAGATCGAGTTTGAGTTCCTTCAGTACGCAGCGACAGCCCTCATCGATGTCCCGAAGGGGAATGGCTCCAGCAGCCAGAGCCTGAAGCTGTTCAATCCAAAGGCTTACCTGTGGATCCAAGCGATCGATGGAAGTCACGGAGTCTTGCTGCAGCCAACGCTGCAGCTCTTCACGTCGTTTGGATTCCAGAGCCTGACGCCATTGGTCTTGACGTAGGCGTTTGAGATCTTGCTGGCTGCGCGCTTGCACTGCTCCTTGGCGAAAGCGGTACATCCATTGAGGTTGATGCAAGGCCAACCAACAGGCAGCGCTCTCCTGGGGTCCGGCAGCCCCGCACACCAATTCAACAAAAGCCGATAGCTCAAGGGTCTCATCTGCTTCTAAGAGCAAGACCCAGGCTGCGCCCCATTCGCGACGTGTGGGACGAGCGGAATTAAGCGTTTCGGGCGTGATCAGCCAAGGAAAAACCCCCAGCTTCTGAGGCGGTGTTTCGCCGGAAGCCAGGGGGGTGATGAGCTCGAGGTGACGCTTCGACGTCAGCTGTTGTTTGGCATGGAATCCAACCCGAAGGCGAATCTTGCCTCCGTTGATGGATTCGATGACTGCGAGCTGAGGCTCACGCGCTTCAAGCAGACCGACAAGATCGCCGGGATGAAACGCGTCAGCCAGGGATCAGCCCTCGGGATTAACGAAGGGAAGCATGGCAACGATGCGTGCACGCTTCACCGCATTGGTGAGGTCTCGCTGCTGCTTGGCGGTAAGGCCTGTGAGACGACGGGGAAGGATCTTGCCGCGTTCGGTGATGAACTTCTTGAGCAGATCCACATCCTTGTAATCGATGGGATCGCCAGGTTTGATCGGCGAAAGACGCTTCTTGAAGAAAGAGCTGGACATAATTCAGAACGACTGGGAAGAGGTGTGGACCTGCAAGGTCACTTGATCTCCTTATGGAGAGTCGACTTGTTGCAGTGAGGACAGAACTTCTTGATCTCCAGCCGTTCGGTGGTGTTCCGGCGATTCTTCTCGGTGGTGTAACGGGACACACCGGGAGAGCGCTTGGCGGGATTGGACCGGCATTCGGTGCACTCGAGAGTGATCACGATCCGGACGCCCTTGTTCTTGGCCATAAAGGACGTTGCGCCGCAGTTGCGTAGCGAAGTGACAGCTAACGATCTTACAGATCGATGTGCCCCTCCCCCTCGCATTTTTGTGTTGCGGACATGGTGGATGGAGGCTTCGTAAGATTTCCAGCTTCCAGCCTCGATTTCATGCGGGTTTCCCTCTCCTGGCTACAGGATCTCGTTCAAGTGAATGAGCCCGCTGATCAACTCGCAGAACGGCTCTCAATGGCCGGCTTTGAGGTTGAGGAGATTGATGATCTGAGTCGTCTGGCCCAAGGCGTCGTGGTGGGGCATGTGCTCGAGCGCGACAAGCACCCTGACGCCGACAAGCTCAGCGTTTGCAAGGTCGATGTGGGTGCTGGGGAAGCACTCCAGATCGTTTGCGGTGCCAGCAATGTGCGCGCAGGGATTCATGTGCCTGTGGCCATGGTTGGTGCTGTCTTGCCAGCAGTCGGCCTGACGATCAAGGCCGGTCAGCTGCGCGGGGTGGCCAGTGAAGGGATGATCTGTTCCCTGGCAGAGCTGGGCCAGTCCACCGATGTGGATGGCATTGCCATCCTCGAAGACCTGCTCGACAGCGTCCCTGCTCCCGGAACTCCTGCAGCACCAGCCCTTGGGCTCGATGACACCGTGCTGGAGCTGGCGATCACCGCCAATCGACCGGACGGACTGTCGATGACGGGCATCGCCAGAGAAGTGTCCGCTCTGACCGGAGCAGCGTTGCAGCTGCCTTTGCTCACTCCTCCAGCGGTCACCGCCGAACTGACAACGGATCCAGCCAGTGCTGATCGCATGAAGTCGGGTGGTGTTTACGGAATCACCGAAATCAGAGATGTCGATAGCAGCAAGCCATCGCCGATTTGGTTGCAACGCCGTCTCGATCGCGCCGGCATGAACAGCGTCAACACCGTGGTGGATCTGACCAATCTGGTGATGCTGGAGCAGGGGCAACCTCTCCATGCTTTCGATGCTGATGTGCTCGATCAGCTCTGCGGCGGGGACGTGACAGCCAAGGATTTCGGTCTGCGGAACGCCAAAGACGGTGAAACCTTCCAAGCCCTTGATGGCCGTGAACTCACCCTCGATTCACGGGCGCAGCTTGTGACCTGCCGTGATCTGCCCATCGCCTTGTCTGGCGTGATGGGCAGTGAAGCCAGTGGAGTGACGACATCCACCAAGCGCGTGTGGCTGGAATCAGCCTTGTTCAGCCCAACTGCGGTGCGCAACACCAGCCGCAGTGCCGGTTCTCGCACTGAAGCCAGCACCCGATACGAAAAAGGTCTGCCCCGCGAGATCACCCTGCTGTCCGCGCAGCGGGCCATCGCACTGATTACTGAGCATCTGGGCGGTACAGCTGATCAGACCTTCGTGTGTGCCAAACCGTTCGAGGCACCTGCAGCCATTGCGCTCCGTCGTTCGGCGTTGCATCAATTGCTTGGGCCGCTGAGCACCGATGCAGGTCCTGAGGACCTTGACGATGCCGAAATTGGACGCTGCCTGACCGCTCTTGGTTGTGACTTGACCGCCACAGAGGATGGCTGGTCGGTGACGGTGCCACCCTCCCGCAGCTGCGATCTGACCCGAGAAGTGGATCTGATCGAGGAGGTCGCCCGTTTGATCGGTTTCGACCGCTTTGAATCCCATCTTCCAGACCCCTTAGAGCCAGGCCAGCTTTCCGCGAGTCAACGGGCTGAGCGTCAGCTTCGCAATCTCTTCTGTGGTGCCGGACTGCAGGAAGTCACGAGCTTGTCATTGACGTCTGCAGAACCTGAGGCCAATCCCGTCGGAGCGGAACAGCCGGAAGCGCGCATTGCCATCAGCAATCCCCTGCTGGCCGAAACAAGCCACCTCCGAGCGAGCCTGTGGGAAGAGCATTTGCGCGTCTGTCAACGCAATCTTCAGGCGTCTCAGAACGGTTGCTGGTTGTTTGAGATCGGCAATGTGTTCGCTCTGGATGGTGAAGCCATCACCCAATCCGCTCAGTTGTCTGGAGTGATCTGCGGTGAACGCCGGCTCGAACGTTGGACCACAAGTGGTAAACCTTCGCTCCCGGATTACTACGCAGCACGTGGTGCACTGACCCGCATCTTCAAGGCGCTGAAGCTGGAAGTGCTTGATCGCCCGCTCAACACTGATGGCCGTCTACATCCGGGGCGCAGTGCTGAATTGGTGCTGGAGGGGAGACCACTTGGATGTTTCGGGCAACTGCATCCCTTGCTCGCAGAGCAGTTTGATCTTCCTGATGAGACCTATCTGTTCGACCTGGATCTTCAACGACTGTTGGACGCTGCAACACGCACCAACCGCTGGACACCAGCGTTCAAACCATTCGCCACGGTGCCAGCAATGGAACGGGACCTGGCTGTTGTCGTCCCGCGCACGCAACGCAGTGCTGATTTGCTCCAGGCCATCCGAAAAGCGGGCAAACCATTGCTTGAAAGCGTTGAATTGATTGATCGCTTCGAAGGTGGCCAGCTTGCAGACGATCAGTGCAGCCAAGCCTTCCGCATTCGTTACCGCGGGAAGGACAGCACGCTCACCGATGACCAGTTGCAGCCGGTGCACGAGAAAGTGCGGCAAGCATTGGCGAAGCAGTTCAAGGCCGAATTGCGCAGCTGATCAGTCAGCTGCGTTTCATCAGCACAAGGCTCTCCAAATGAGTGGTTTGAGGGAAGAAATCCACGGGATGGATGCCCTCAACCTCATAGGGGCCTTGAGGCACGCACAACCGTTTCAGATCGCGAGACAAGGTGGCTGGGTCACAGCTGAGGTAGGCCATCCATCGGGGAGGGCATTCGAGTATCTGATCAACCACATCCGCATCAAGCCCCTTGCGTGGTGGATCCACCACGAGGGCCTCATGGCTTGGTAACGCATCAGCCAACAGGGCTTTGACATCTCCTGCCTTGAAGCGAACCTGCTCAAGACGGTTGCGTGCTGCGTTTAGGCGCCCCTGATCCACTGATGCCTTGTGGAGTTCAAGCCCCAACACCTGATGTCCCTGTGCCGCTAATGGAAGGGCAATGGTGCCGATACCGCAGTAAGCATCAATCACCGTTGTGGTTCCAGCACGATCCAACAGCCATTGGCTCAGGTGTTTGACGGCGGCTTCAGCCTGAAGGGTGTTGATCTGGAAGAAGGTCGTGGTGCCGAGCATTAACGACACATCAGCAAATCGCTCTTCAATTTGCCCTTCACCTGAAAGCAACTGCGTGTCATCGCCAAGAACGCGGTTGTTGCGTTGGGGCTGCAGGTTCAGGGTCACGCCACGCACCTCTGACCAGCGTTCACACCACTGCTTCGCTAGCGCATGCAAACCAGGCAAATCAGCGGTGCTGCTGACCAGTGTGATCAGGACTTCTCCGGTTCGGGCCCCGAGACGAAGGCCGAGATGACGCAATCCTTCGCCGCTGTGCAGATCTGCATCAGCAGGCCATTCAGAGGCCTGAAGATCGTGCTTGATCGGTTCCAGTAGGGCATCGAGGCGGGGGTCGAGAACCGGGCAGTGGTTGAGGTTGACGATGCGGTGGGAGCCTCGCCGGTAGTAGCCCATCCGGAGTTTCCCTTCAGCATCGCGATGCAGAGGGATCAATGCCCTGTTGCGGTACCCCAGAGGCTTGGCATCACTCTTGAGCAGTGCGCCCACCGGTGCCTCGATTCCTCCGATGCGTGACAGCGCTTTCTGCAGCTGCTGCTGCTTCCATGCGGTCTGACTGGCGTCGGCCAAGTGCTGAAGCGTGCAGCCACCGCAATCCTTGGCCAGGATGCAAGGTGGTTTTCGGGAATCGGTGGCCGGGAGTAGTGACTCGGTCTTGCGAGCAATCCAGAGGGATCGTTTGCGCTGTTGGAGTTGGACTCGAGCCACTTCGCCGGGTAGGAGACCGGGCACGGAAATCACCCATGTCTGCCAGCGGCCGATCCCGTTTCCCCGGAGGTCGAGATCTTCACCGGTCACGGTGATCATCAAGCCTGGAGCGGGATCAGAGGGGACGTTGGCCATTGCAAAGGCGTTACACCCAAGCCGCCTCGAGCGGTTTCAGGGCTTGAGCGCACTAAAGTCACCTCAGCATGCCAGCCGTCATGAGCGTCGTTCGTGATCTGATTCTTCAAGCCGATGACGATCTCCGCTACCCCACAAGCGGTGAATTGCGCTCCATGGTTGATTACCTCGACCAAGGCGGCATTCGTCTCTCAATCGTTCGCGTTCTGACAGATAACGAGAAGAAGATTGTTGATGAGTCTGCGAAGCAGCTCTTCAGTCGTAAACCTGAATATGTGGCGCCTGGCGGGAATGCATATGGTCAGAAGCAACGTGCTCAGTGCTTGCGTGATTACAGCTGGTACCTCCGCCTCGTGACCTACGGCGTCCTCGCCGGTAGCACCGAGATGATTCAAAACATCGGTCTTGTCGGTGCCCGTGAGATGTACAACAGCCTCGGCGTTCCGATGCCCGGCATGGTTGAAGCCATGAAGTCAATGCGCGAAGCCTCCTTAGGTCTGCTTTCTGATGACCAACAAACGTTGGCCGCACCTTATTTCGACTTCTTGATTCAGGGCATGCAGACCTCAACCTGATCTCTTTCAGCAAGGTTTACCGAGCGGTGCAAAGCACCGGCTTTATCCGGCGCGATATCGATTGTCCAATTCACGAATTTCATTAGTGACGCATGATAAGACTTGCAACCTGTCTTATCCGCGACTTGTGAGATTCCCTTCTGATTCAATGAAGGCCTGCGTTGGGCCAGCCTTAGGACTCCGTTTTCTTGGCTGATGAATGCGGCTTCGAGTGCCTATCAGTGCTCGCAGGTCTTGGGTAAGACTTTTTGCAAGACCAGGAAAGAGACCAACTTGAGTCAGCTGCGCACAGGTTTCGCATTCGCTCTCGGCACCTCGAGCTCGGGTTCCAGGCCAGGGCTGGATCGATCGACTGAAAGCCGGAAAGGCAAAAACCTTTGAGATTCAGCCTGCGTATCTGTGTCTACAGCAGGTACGCGGGTTCCTAAAAATCAGTCATTCCAATACTTTTGCCTGGACGAGCCAGATGGTGGACATGGACAAGCTGCTTGATGGACATGCCTTTTAAGGCTTGCGGATGGGGCTAGGTCGCATCGGCGGCAATTGCGATCAAGACTCAGGCTGGACTGCCCTAACAACAGCGGTGCAAATAGAAATAGCAAAAAAAGTGATTTTGAGGCAATCGTTGACCACGCCTCAATTCAGCGCCTTAGGGGGCAGAGGTGATTTAGCAAGACTCTCCCTTTGGTGTCTCGTATGTGGCTACTCATGAGACTAGATATGCGTCTCATCCAAGACAAGGGAAAGGCAAGCCCTCGGCGGTTGAGGAGGGAGTCACTCCCAACTCTCCGCCTTCTATTGGGATGGCGCGCTTGAAGCAGGGCGCGATGGAGCGCAACAGACGCTTTTGAGACTTGCTACGGGACTCGTTAAGTGTCTCATTAGAGACAAGTGGGTTATGCAGTTTTCTGGCGATAGAGCTCCCGCAGCATTTGGTAGGCCTCGTTGAGCCGGCGCATTTCCTCGGTCGAACCACCCGCATCGGGATGGGTTTCGAGTGCTTGTTGCTTGTAGGCCTCACGGATCGCCTTCAGCGTCAGGGAAGCGCCTGCAGTCGTTGGAAGGTGGAGTAATTTCAACGCGCCATGCACGGTCATGGTGGATTCAAGGGTCTGGAACGAGGTCACCTTGCGGCTGCGCTTAAACCGATTCACAAACCGACGAATCAAGGTGGGAATGCGGTGGACCAACTCCGACGATGCAAAAGGATCCTCCAGCACCCCCGCGACAACAATGACCTGATCGAAGCGTGGGGTTGATTCGAGCCATCCAGGACTGATGTGTTCAAAAATCCGTCGTGTTTGGGACCAGGTGAACGTGCGCCCTTCAGTGCCATCAGCATGGGGCCAAATGTCCCGGCCAAGCCAAGTCATCGCCGCCTCGAGCACCGTGTCACCGGCAGGCTTTCCGTAGAGATTCAACCAATGCTCGGATGTGGCGTCTGCACTCTCGCGAAGGATTTGACTGTCAACGGCAGGCAGCAAAGGCGCATCAACGGTGAGGTCGGGTTCAGCCGGTTGGCGGAGGCTGTCGCGGATTTCGTTGGTGCGTTTACGCACAAAGCCCGGGAGATCGATGCCGCCTTGATTGGAGCTGATCGGTTTAACCCTCGGCTGAGGTGGATCAGCGAAATCGGGTTCGTTGGCAAGATCCAGGTCTCGTCGACCGATCAGCACCAGGGCCCGGTCTTCGTTGAAACGCGACTGTTGCTCTTGGTCTTGCTCTGCAGTACCACCAATCCCACCAGGCGCATCGGCATCCTCAATCGGATCCTGCTGCGTATCAGCAAGGGAATGATCATCCTCCAACCCCTCATCGCTCTTGAAGATCTCTTCCAGCAGACGGGTCAGGCAGTCGCCACGGGCCCTTAGCCCCCATTCATCCTTGAGAGCGTCCAGGCGTGTGACCAGTGATTCGGGAAGTTCGACACTGATTCTTCGCCGATCCTTGGACTCTGACGCTGCCACGTCTACCTACTCTTGCGGGCCAAGCCTATCGGCCCTGCATGCGCTGAAGCCACTCCTGTTGGACCCGAATTGCTTCGCGATAACGCTGCTCCAACGTGGCATTAATGCGTCCGGGCATGATCATGGCCGGCGGCATCGCACTGGCACCACGACGTGGTGTAGCCAGCATTGGCCTCACAGTTGGTTGGGCGACAGGCTGCTGTGGTTGAGCAGGAATTCGTTTGATGCTCGGCTTAATCACGGCTGGCTGCGTCGCAGCAGGGCTAATCGGAGACGGTGGGGGCGTCGTGGGTGTGACGTTTCGCTGTTTGGAGGCGGCCAGTGCACGTTCAGCAGCAGCCTGCATCTCCTGCCGGCGTTGCAGCATGGCAAGTTGCTGCACAGGCACGACGCTCAAGAGATGTCCGGGCGTTGCATCGGCTGGATAGACCAGGCTCACTCTGACGCGGTTGTTCTGACCAGGCTTGAGTCGCAAATCGCTGATGGGCAGGCTCTGGCCTGATCGCAGGCCAACATGCACCTCACGGAAGCCCTCATCCGTTTCAATGCGGATTGATCCACGAAACGCCGTGAAGGACGATCGACCTGAAGCGACCGGATGGCTGAACACCAGTTCGTGCGGTCCGAGACCGGAGAGATTCAGATCGAGGTCGTAGCGAACCCCATACGTGCCGACGTTGTTGACGGCGGAATCAATCATCCGCGTGCTCAACGGATTGATTTGAATCTCGCGCGTGCCGAAGTGATGTTTATGCGTGCTCGTTAGTGGGACATGCAGAGGCCCCTGGTTGAGATCGTGCTGAATTGAAGCCTTGTAGTGATCACCAAGGGCTACACCAGCAACCCGTGAAAATACCTTCCCAGTTTCGATTTCGCGAAGACGATTCAGATAAATACGGCCGGGAGCCAATTTTCCCTGGTCAAGGACTGCAATTAAATCCTGTTCGTTTTGTGTTTCCTCTGCTGCAACAACAGCCATCTGGAATTTTCCATTACTGCTGCCGCGCAGCAAGCCATTGGCGATCCCCCGGGCTGGTAAAACCGTGCTTACAACAACTTTGCGACTACGAGGAGGAATCACCACCTGGTCGGGCAGACGACGATCCAATTCACCTCGCAACATCTGAACCGCTGTTGCATCTCCGGGTCCAGTGTTCCAGGGACGCCTGCCAAGGGGCTTCACGCCCATCAATTTATTGGGATGATAAGGCGCTTCAAAGCTGTTTTTCACCGAGCCACGCTTGAATTTCAAGGTGACAGGTTGATTTCCAGGATTGATGGCGATTGCGGCAATCGTCATCAATCCTCTCTGCCGTGAACCCCCAAGGCGACTGGCATCACTGGGATAATACTTATGGTGCATGTGCAGGCCAAATTCACCGTTAAAGGTGAATGCTGCATTGCGCAGGGGCTGGTTATTTTCGCTGGCAATCGCACTGCCTGGTTGTGTGTTCACCAGGATTCCGGCACCCTTCACAATCTCAGGCTGATTGGAATGCAGCACCGGAACATTATTGAATGTTCCGTTCAATGGCCTGGCTCGTTGCCCCGCCATTAGCGGTACATAGGCTGCAGCAGGCTTCAACTCCACAGTCTCAATCGTCGCGACCGAGATGCCGAGCAAGACCAGGAATGGGATTGAACGAGACACGGGAGACTCCTTGATCCGAATTGCGGGACCTGTTCCTCGGAACAAACTGCGCAGCCCTCAAACTTAAACACGTTCCAGATGACTGCCAACTGATGGCGCGGAGCGCGTCCCCATTCGCCAGTATTGAGTGGGTTCTTGTACGTCCATGCTCCCTCCATTTCTCTGTAGCAGCGCCTCAAGTTCTGACTGGCGCAAGCATCACCAGTCGCGAAAGCTTGAGATGCTCCGCTTTTGGCGAGACGGCTTGGAACGCCAGCTGGCTGCGATCAATGCTTCGATCAGCACCCTTGAAGGCCAGATTGCGCGCGACACCAGCTCGGACTGAGGGCCTTCAGGTCAGGAGTCCCTCGTTCCTGCATTGTCTGGACAGGATGCTTAAGGCCGTTTTCACCCTTCGTTGCACGGTCATCGCGCTGGTCCCCAGCGACTGAGCGGTGACCCGCAAACTCTGCCCTTCCAGAACGACGGCTTGAACACAGCGTTGTTCCATGACCGGCAGGCGTTGCCAATACCTCCTTATCGCTTGGTCTCGTTCCTCGACTGCGATCTCGCTGGCTGTCCAGCCATCGATTGTGGGGATGGTTTGTCGTTCGCTTTCGCTCAGCGGTTGCCATCCGCCACGTTGGCGGTAGTCCTCGACAAGCTGCAGGTCTGAGGGGCTGACCTGGTGTTGAAGGAACTGTGCGGTTTGGCCCTGCTGCTTGAGCAACCTCTGAGCACGCTCTTGAACGCGTCGAGGCAGACGCACTAAACCAACGCTGTCGCGGAGGTAGTGAAGGATCGCCCCACGGATGTGGGGCCTGGCAAAAGCACTGAAGGGAACCTGAAAAGCGTTTTGGTAGAGGCCTGCAGCCTTGATCAGTCCGAGCCGCCCCACTTGAATCAGATCATCCTTGTCTTGTCTGGCGATCCGTGCGTAGTGCAAGGCAATCGGTGTCACCAATTCCAGTGAAGCTCTGACGCGACGATTTCGAGCTGTTGTGAGCCTTTGCATGAGTCCTTGTCGCCTGAGGTGGCATGAAGAGGTCTTCCTCAGCCATTCACGCCTCAGCCGTTCGCAGCAACAGAGAAATCACGGAATGGCTCGATCACGCTCTCCAGCAATTGCTCGGGGCCATGGGTGTTAAGCCAGTGCTGATCAGAGACCTGTGTGGTCAACAGATAGCCAGCAAAACCCAGCGCATTGATGCTGAAGCCATGGCACCCATCCCGCAGCCGTCGCACGAGCGCAATCCATCGACGGGTCAACAACAGGTTGTAGGCAGCTAGGGGCTTCTGGTCGTGTGAAGGATCTCCCAGACCCAGCTCTTGGCTCATCTGCCGATACAGAGCCATCAGATGTCCGGCTTGATCCGGCTCTTTGATGTCACGTTCATGAACACAGACCGCTTTCTCAAGGCGAGAGTGGTCGCGTTGGGAGCTTTCCATGGCGGCCAAGCGTTCCAAAAACCATGGTTCGCGCGGACAGATCGATGCAACGTCGCTGCGCGGAAGCAATTGGATGTGGCGATGGGGTTGGCTCGCCCCAGCATCCGGACCACTGTTGAAAAACCAAAGTCCGCTGGTTCGCTGATCGACTGTGGCAAGTGCTTGAAAGTCTTCAGCTTGAAGCCAGTCACCCTGAGCCGCCCATTGGCGTGTGACCAGCAGCATGTGACCAAGCTGGACGGGGTATTTGTTGAGAATCAGTGCGTGGTCAGGTCCAACCTGAGCCACTTCCAGTCGGGGATCCCAGGGAAGAAACGGATTGGGTTTAGGACCTGATGGCCGCAGATGCTTCGGCAGATCGGACTCCAATGCCCTGAGCTCGAACTGCGACGAGCTATTGGGATCCGGGAGATTACATCGGGTGGTTTTCAAAGGGTGAAGGGCACCCAGCTGCAGAGCTGATGCACTGCGCGCCAGTGCCTCTTGCTCGTAACACTCAAGGACCATTGGCTGTGATCCGCGCCAGCTCAGCTCCTTTGTAGTACCGATCCAGAATTTGCGTGTAGGAGTGCCCCTGCTGTGCCAAGGCATGGGCTCCTGTTTGGCTCATGCTGGCGCCGAGATGGCCATGGGCTTCAGCGCTGATCGATTCCGTGGCCGCATAGAGGCTCTCCACCAGACCACCCCTAAAACTGAGGACCTGGCCTTTTGTGGCACGTGCGGCAGCCAATGTGCTAGGCGCCGTGCTGGTTTCGCCCCCATACACCTGCCAACGTGTGGTGTCGCCGAGGTGATAAAGGCTGGTGGCGGGTCGCACCAAATGGACGAGCGCGTAGGAACGGGCAGCGACCGCCTGCGCTTTCAGCGCTTCCCGACTCCAATGGCTTGGCATTTCCGCACCCACCACGGATGCGACGTACGTTTCCAAGTCGAGGTGATTGACAGGAAGCCATTCATCACCTGAACGCACCAGTTCGATCGTCCCTTGGTAGGCGAGTCCGTTAACGACGATGGCCCCAGCGCCAATGCTCCGACACCTCAATGGCGATCCTGTCCAGCCCTGGATGTTGATGGCTGTGTAGGTCTTGCCCTGTCGGTCTTGGCAATGACCGTTCCCTTGGGTTTCCAAGCTTCGGAGAGGAATCTGGCGCAGGAGCGCCACCCGGACCTGAGGTGTGGCAATCGGCCCTGAGGTCGATTCCACTCTTGATGAGTTAGGCCGGCCGCTTGGATCGCGATCAGAGCCGTTGTCGTTGCTTCGGCTGGCCGATCCTTGGAGGCTTGAAGCGCTGACAGGCTGATCGCTCTCCAGCAGCGCCTCCAACAGTCTGTCGCCCCCCTTGGCTGGGGAGGTTGACCCATCCCAAGGCAATGCACCCCCTAAGCGCACTGCCAAAGGAATGGCGAGGCTGAGACAGCCGAGGGCCATCAGCAGAGTCCATGGCGAGCGCCCGGACAACATCACAAGGAGCTTCAAATCAGAGAACTATCCTGGCCCTTCTTGGCTTCATCAGCATGCGGAGCGTTGCTGCAATGGTCTGGCCATGAGCATGCCTTGGTCGGGACGGGCGTTGGTGGTGGGGGCCGGAGGCATCGGCCGAGCACTGGCGTCGAGCCTTCGGATGAACCACCCCCAGCTGGAGGTGACGCTGTGTGGCCGTGAATTGGCCGCGGGTATCGATTGGTCGGTCGATCTCGAATCTCCCCCCAGCCTCGAGGCGTTTCAGCAGAAGCTGATCGCTGATTCCCTACCCCTGCGGTTGGTGATCAATGCCACAGGCCTGCTGCACCGTGCCGACGGTGATGCCCCTGCGATTACGCCGGAAAAACGGCTCCAGCAGGTGGATCTGCATGCCCTCAACGCTTGCTTCGCGGTCAATGCCGCCGCACCATTGCTGCTCGCCAAAGCAATCGAGCCGTGCTTGGAACGGTCACGTCCCTTTCATTACGCCAGCCTCAGTGCTCGGGTTGGAAGCATCACCGACAACCGCAGTGGAGGTTGGTACGCCTATCGCGGCGCAAAAGCAGCCCAGAACATGTACTTGAAAACATTGAGCTTGGAGTGGGCTCGACGCTTCCCCCAGGCGACAGTGTTGTTGCTTCATCCAGGGACGACGGATACGGCCTTGTCGAAGCCTTTTCAGTCGTTTGTCCGACCGGAATCCTTGTTCAGCCCTGAACGGGCTGCAGGGCATCTGCTCGAGGTGCTGATGAACCAAGGCCCCGACCAGAGCGGTTCCTTCCTGGCCTGGGACGGTCAGCCCATCCCCTGGTAGGCCATGGGCTGCAGCACCTTCAGAGGGATCACCTCAAGCGTGCTCTGTTCTGTCGATTCAAGACAGACCGGTGGGGCCATCCCATCCTCATGGGCCTGTTTCCAGCGCGGTGCACAGACGCACCAGTGATCCCCAGGCTTCAGACCGGGAAAGCCAAAGGCGGGTACGGGGGTGGACAGGTCGTTTCCCTGAGCCTTGCTGTAACTCAGAAATCCTTCGGTCATCACGCAACACACACTGTGACGTCCTAAATCGCTTTGATCAGTTCGGCAGGTGCCGTCGCGGAACCAACCTGTCATCGGTTCACAACTACAACTGTCCAAAGGCTGGCCCAAAACGTTGAGAACCTCAGCGCCGGAAGGGTTTTGCACGCTCATCGACGGCAGAACAATGCCTGGATTCTGCCGGATTAATGGCACATTGCGCGACAAGGTGGTTGACGGATCCCGGGGGCGAGGCGTTAAAGGTCGATCAGTCATGCCTCCTCGATGGATTGGGAGTTCACTGAAGACGCCGCCTTCCTGGCGCTGTGCGATGCCTTTCGCGAAAGCGGCGAATCATCGGCCATCGAATTTTTGGCCAATGGCGAGGGTGCCTTTCATTTCCAGGATTTGGCTCAGAACGCAGCCGGTGAAGGCATTGATCTGAGCGAGTCCAGCGC
Organism: Synechococcus sp. RS9916; assembly: GCF_000153825.1. NCBI lineage: Bacteria > Bacillati > Cyanobacteriota > Cyanophyceae > Synechococcales > Synechococcaceae > Synechococcus > Synechococcus sp. RS9916. Next base: position 722,103 of record NZ_DS022299.1, on the reverse strand, counting down.
CCTCGAGGAATTCCAGCAAGAGGTCATCGACACCATGCAAAAGCTCTGCCAGGAGTGAGCCTGGATGGACAGAGAGCCCCGTCGTCCTTTGAGAGGGCTCTCAGCTGCTGTTTGAAAGGCTTCTGCCCTCATCCGTAGAAGAAAGCGATCTCCTTCTCCTTGAGGCCATCCCAGCCCGCTTCAATGAGCCGTTGATTCAGGGTCTCCTGGTCGAAGTGCTTCGCACCCGTGCGGACCACGCGATTGCGCATCGACTTGCGCACTCCGCTGCGCTTGCGTTGTCCTTCCTTGTCCATCACGTCGTTGTAAAGCCCGAGCATTGCTTCGGGCAGGGGGGAGCCATCCAGGTCGATCCCTGCGGCGATGGCTTTGTCGATGGCGTCGGGTCCGCTGAGATCCATGGCGTCAGTGCAGAACAGTCACCAGTCTGCGGGTGACCGTTCCGCTCTGAGCGGGGTTCAGGCGCTGAAGTAGCGCGCCTTGCTGTGAAGAGCGACCAATGCTGTGGTGCTCTGCTCAGGATGCAATTGCTCTGACTCATCCATCGTTAAGCCAATGCGATCAGCACCCAACCAAATCAGCTGATCTCTGGAGTCCCCCACATTGGGGCAGGCGGGATAGCCAAAGGAATAACGACTGCCTTGGTAACGCTGGGCCAGAACATCGCGCAGAGGCATCCCATCAGGGTCTGAGAAGCCGCATTCGCGACGGATGCGTGCATGGGTCCACTCCGCCAGTGCTTCAGCCATCTGGACGGCAAGACCATGGAAATAGAGATAATCGCTGTAGGCGTCAGCTGCAAACAGAGACTGACTGAACTGACTGGCGACCTCACCCATGGTTACGGCTTGCATCGGCAGAACGTCACTTGGTCCATCGTCAACAACGTCGTTGAAGAAGTCGGCGATGCAGTAGCGATTCCCACCCCGTTGACGGGGCAGGGTGAAGCGTCCCAAACGACCGTCTCCAGTGGGCTCAAAGACCTCAACGCTATTGTCGCGCCGCCCGCACGGGAAATAGCCATAAGCCACGGCTGGCTGCAGCAATCCTTCGTTGCGAATCCTGGTCAACCAAGCCTGAAGAACGGGTTCCGCTTTGTCAGCCAGTTCCTGTTCATAGGCCTCACGGGATTGCTCTTTGCTTTTGCGCATCTGCCATTGACCCGCAAATAGTGCCTGTCGGTCGAGGTAGGCGATGACCTCTTCCAGTGGAATCTGACTGGAATCAAGCAGGCAAGACCCGAGGAACGGCGCTGTGATGGGAGCCTCGGCCGGTACAGCTTCCGATCGTTCGGTGGTGACCGGTGCTGCGGCCTGAACAGGAGCATCACTGGACATAGATGAGGTTTCAGGATTGGCATCGCTGTCTGCCTCTGTGTCACCACCAAGGGTCAATCCCTCGGGCGTGCCGTTGAGAAACCCTTGTTGATCATCCCAACTGTTTTCAGCATTGGCATTGACATAGGCATCCATAAATCGGAGGTCAGTAAAGGCATCGCGTCCATAGATCACCTTGCCGTTGTAGACCTCACTGCAATCCTTGTTGACGAATCGAGGTGTGAGTGCCGCACCTCCAAGCACAACTGGAACGGTAATGCCAGCCTCGTTAAAGGCCTGAAGGTTGTCCTTCATAAAGGCCGTTGATTTCACAAGCAGTCCACTCATGGCAATGCAATCCGCCTGATGCTTCAACTGGGCCTCAATGATGGCGCCAACATCTTGCTTGATACCAAGATTGATTACCTCATAGCCATTGTTGGTGAGGATGATGTCAACAAGATTTTTGCCAATGTCATGCACATCGCCTTTCACAGTCGCGATGAGAAACTTTGCTTTTGCAGACCGTTCACCATCACTTTTTTCCATGTAGGGCTCGAGGTAAGCCACTGCAGCTTTCATGGTTTCGGCTGACTGCAACACAAAAGGCAGTTGCATCTGTCCGGAGCCGAACAATTCACCGACCACCTTCATGCCATCCAGCAAAAAGGTGTTGACGATTTCTAGTGGTTTGTAGCTCTCAAGACCCAGCGCAAGTGCATCCTCTAAGCCAATTCGCTCACCATCGATGATGTGCTGCTTGAGACGCTCCTCCACGGGCAGGTCGCTGAGGGATGGACCTGATGCACGTGCATCCTTCGCACTCACGCCTTCAAAGAGGCTGGTGAGTTCCGTCAGCGGGTCATAGACACAGACGTCTCCATCAAAGCGACGGTTGTCGTTAATCAGATCGCGGCAGACCGTTTGATGCTCCTCGCTGATCTTGATCAGCGGAAGAATCTTGGCCGGCGACACGATTGCCGCATCCATGCCGGCTTCACAGCAGTCATGCAGGAACACCGAGTTGAGGGTGATCCTTGCAGCCGGGGATAGGCCGAAACTCACATTGGAGACACCTAGAACGACGTGCACGCCCGGCAGGTCTTCACGGATCTGGCGGATGGCTTCAATTGTTTCGAGGCCATTTCTGCGATCCTCTTCAATGCCTGTCGAGATCGGCAGAGCTAGGGGATCGTAAAAAATCTCACGGGCTGGGATTCCATACTCAACAGCAGCCCGGTAGGCACGCTTGGCAATCGCTACTTTTTTCTCAGCAGTGCGCGCCATGCCATCCTCGTCGATGGTGCCCACCACAACGCCTGCGCCGTAGCGTTTGGCCAGTTCCAGAACTTTGAAAAAGCGTTCATCGCCATCTTCAAAGTTGGTGGAATTCAAGATGCACTTACCGCCAGCAACCTTGAGGCCAGCCTCCATTTTCTGCCACTCGGTGGAGTCGAGCATCAAAGGCAGATTGATGTTGGTCACAACACGTGAGACCAACTCACGCATATCACTTTCTCCATCGCGGCCGACATAGTCGACGTTCACGTCAAGAACGTGGGCATTTTCCTTGACCTGACCACGGGCGACAGCGACAAGGCCATCCCAGTCCTCCTCATTGAGGAGCTCACGAACCTTTTTCGAACCACTGGCGTTGAGACGTTCGCCAATGATCAGAAATGAGTTGTCTTGGTGGTAGCTCGTGGCCCCGTAGATCGACGAAGCCGACGGCTCATATTTGAGAACAGGACGCTCATGGTGTTGAAGACGCGTGGGCCGCACGGCGGGAGTCAGCTCTTCGGAGAGCTCAGCAAGGGCCTTGATGTGGGCCGGAGTGGTGCCGCAGCATCCACCGATCACCTGAACGCCTAGATCCTCAACAAAATGCATGAGCTGCATCTTGAGCTCAAGCGGTTGCAGCCGGTAATGGGCGACCCCGCCCACGTTTTCCGGAAGACCTGCATTGGGGATGCAACTGACGACAAATGGGGAGCATTCCGACAAGTAACGGATGTGCTCTTTCATTTGTTCGGGGCCGGTGGCGCAGTTGAGCCCCAGAATGTCGATCGGGAAGGGCTCGAGAATCGCCACGACAGCAGCGATGTCGGACCCCACCAGCATGGTGCCGGTGGTTTCCATGGTCACCGAAACCATCAACGGCCTGCGCTCGCCTCGCTTTTCGAAGGCATCCATCACCCCCTGAAGAGCTGCCTTGATCTGGAGGACGTCCTGACAGGTTTCGATGATGAACAGGTCGACGCCACCCACCAGAAGGCCCTCAGCCTGCTCGCAATACGCCTGCTTGAGGGTGTCGAAGTCGATGTGGCCCAGGGTGGGCAATTTGGTTGTGGGCCCCATTGAGCCGGCGACAAAACGGGGTTTGGCATCGGTGCTGTACTCATCAGCCACTTCCCGGGCCAACTCGGCAGCACGACGATTGAGTTCAAAGGCCTGGTCTTCGAGCCCGTACTCAGCGAGCACAACACTCGCCGCACCGAACGTGTCGGTCTCAATGACATCGCACCCTGCATCCAAGAAGAGACGGTGCACGCTCTGCACCGCATCCGGACGGGTGACCACCAGATTTTCGTTGCAGCCTTCGAGTTCCTCGCCACCAAAATCAGCGGCGGTCAGATTCAGCTGCTGGAGCGATGTACCGGTGGCTCCGTCAAACACGAGCACCGGACGTTCAGGAGAGTGAAGACGGTCCAGAAAGCGGGACGTGGTCTGCGCAATCGTTCCTGCTTGCATCTGGGGTCCGTTCACCGCCCCATCCTAAAGAGCCGAATCAGTCGTTCAGCTCAATACGGGTCACCCAGTGGGCGTAGTCGGGATCCCGGCCCTCGGTGATGGCCACCAGCTTGGTTCGAAGAGCCTCCATCATCGGGCGCTTGTCTGACAGAACCGTGGACTCCAGCTGGCGGATCGGGCTGATCTTGGCAGCAGTGCCGGTGAGAAACACCTCATCGGCAATGAACAACTCGGTTTTGTCCACAGGCCGTTCGATCACCTCAATACCCATGGCTTTGGCGAGTTCGATCACGCTGGCTCGGGTGATGCCTTCAAGGATGTCTTGATCAACCCCCGGGGTGATCAGCTGACCGTTGCGGACGAGGAACAGATTCATCCCGCTGGCTTCGCTGACCTTGCCTCGACTGTTCATGAGCAGGGCTTCATCAAAGCCACTGCTGACGGCTTCCGTTTTGGCTAGGGAGCTGGTGATGTAGGCCCCACTGATCTTGCCCCGCAGCGGCAGCGAGCGATCCTCCTGACGGGTCCAGCTGCTGATCCGGCAGCTGACCCCTTCTGGCGAGAGGTAATCCCCCAGCTCCAGGCCATAAATCAGGAAATCGGTCTCAATGTTGTGCAGGCGTGGGGCGATCCCAAGATCGCTCGTGTACACGAAAGGCCGGAGGTAGATCGGGGTCTTGGGTTGATTGGCCTTGAGCATGGCCGTGAGAGCTTCCATCACCGTGGCTTCACTCAGGTCTGCCAGCAGCAATTTGGCGCTCTGGCTGAGCCGACGGGCATGGCGCTCGGCACGGAAGAGGAGCATGCCGCCTGGCTTGTTGGGGTCAGGAATGGCCCGCATGCCTCCGAAGGCGCCTGTCCCGTAGTGGAGCGCGTGCGTTGCCACCGAGACTTTGGCCTCTTCAAAAGGCACACACCGGCCTTCAAACCAGGCGAAGGGCAGGAACTGATGCATGGCTGAAGCGGCCGATGGCCAAATCTTCTCACCCACGCCTACGGGTCTGCCGCAGAGAATGGATGAATGCACAGACTCAGCAGCCTGCCTGGCGGTGATTTCGGGGACGCCTTCACGCTCGTCGAGCAACCCTCCGCGCCGGTGCTGCTGTTGACAAGTGCAGCCACTGACCTCACCACCTTGGCCAGCTGTCTTGAGCAGGAGGAGCTGCAGCACTGGCATGACCGAATCCGTGCCCTACCTCTTGCCTCTCTCAGCCATCCCGCCCAGATCGACCACTACCTGAGCACGACGGGGCATGCGTGCCGGCTGATCGTTGTTCGGCTCCTGGGTGGACGAGGCCACTGGTCTTATGGATTCGATCAACTCCAGCAGTGGCAGCAAGGCATCCCTGGGCGCCAATTGATCGTTTTGGCGGGAACATCAGATCAGGACGAGGCCCTGCATGGGATGGGGTCAGTGCCTCAAGCCCTGAGCGATCGCCTGGCTCTGCTCCTTCGCGAAGGCGGTACAGACAACATGACCACCGTGCTGGATGGCCTTGCGGACGTCCTTGAAGGGGCGCCCCCGGATCCGGTGAGCTTGACTTGCCACGCCATGGCCGATCCTTCGCCCTGGGATTGGCAACCTGATGAAGGCGCCCGCGTTGGTGTCGTGCTGTATCGCGCCTTGTCCCAATCGGGAGATCAGGCCATGGCCGTTGCGCTGCTGCGAGAGCTCAGACTGGCCGGTCTCTCCCCCAGAGCGCTTTGGGTCAGCAGCCTGCGGGACCCGATCGTGCAGGAAGGGGTGCTGGCCCACTTCCGTCAGCAGGATGTGGCCGTGGTGATCACAGCCACGTCATTTGCTTCCGTTCAGTTCGAGCAGGCTGGGTTCGGCGCCCCTCTTTGGGATCAGCTCGACCGGCCTGTGCTGCAACTGCTGAGCAGCAGCAGACCCCTTTCCCATTGGCAGTCATCGAGCCGCGGACTCGATCCATTGGATCTCTCTCTCCAGGTTGTGCTGCCGGAACTGGATGGTCGAATCACCACCCGCATTGGTGGATTCCGTGAGGTCGGTCAAGCCCATCCCAGTTTGGCAACGGCGGTGCCCAGCACTATTCCTAATCGTGAGGGGTTGGCCTGGATCGCCGAACACGGACGGGCCTGGGTCGATCTTCAGCAGACCCCTATCGCCCAGCGTCGAATCGGGTTGGTGCTCGCGAATTACCCCGTGCGCAATGGCCGGATTGCCAATGGCGTTGGCCTCGACACACCCGCCAGTTTGTTGAACGTTCTGCGCTGGATGAATGACGCGGGGTATGACCTTGGTGATGAGCATCTCCCGAACGACCCGACAACGCTGATCAAGCGCCTGCTTTCGACGCGAACCAATGATCCAGAAAGTCATCACCTACGGCCTCTGACCCATCTGCCGCTAGCGATCTACCTGGAGTGGTGGAGCACAGTGCCCGAAGACGCTCGCGCTGCGATTGAAGCCCGTTGGGGCGACCCAGCCCATGCCATCGACCTCGACGCCGAGGGCTTCCCAATTCACGGCATCGAATTCGGTCATGTGGCGGTGTTGATTCAACCGAGCCGTGGCTACGACCCTGATCAACTGAGCGACCTGCACTCACCGGATCTGCCTCCCCCCCATCGGTACCTCGCCCAGTACCTCTGGATGCGCCAAATCCACGGCACCCAACTACTGGTCCATCTCGGAAAACATGGCAGTGCGGAATGGCTTCCTGGCAAATCCGTGGGACTCAGCAGTGGGTGTGCACCAGGTCTGGCACTTGGCCCGGTGCCTCATCTCTACCCCTTCATCGTCAATGACCCGGGTGAAGGCTCCCAGGCCAAACGGCGTGGACAGGCGGTGATCCTTGATCACCTCACACCACCCCTGGGACGGGCAGGCAGCCACGGATCGCTTGAAACCCTTGAGGGGCTGCTTGACGAGTACGTCGAAGCCAACCAACTCGCATCAGAGCGCAGTGGTGAACTCAACGCGCAATTGTTGGCGCTGCTCCAGGACATCAACTGGCCAGGATTACCGGAGGGTTTCACGTCCCCATCACCTGATCAGTCGCTTTTTGATGAACCGATTTGGAGTGATTGCCTCGATCAGGTGGAGACCTATCTCTGCGAACTGAAAGAAGCCCAGATACGCACCGGCCTGCATCGGCTTGGCACTGCACCGGAGCCAGAGACCTTTGTCGAGCTTCTGTTGGCGATCAGCCGTGCGCCTTCAGCTGAACTGGAGGGAATGACACAGCGGCTTGCCAATTTGCTGAAGCTGCAGGTGGACCCGTGGGGCGATGAAGACGGTCAGCTGTTGTCGGATGTCGACCAAGAGCGTCTTCGTGGCTTTACCCAGACGAAACCAAGGCGTGTGGCTGATGCCGTTGCCTGGTTGGACCAACAGGCCATGGAGGTGATCCGCATCCTGATCGACGAGGCAGAGACCGCCGCTGAGCCGAAGCTGCATCCCGCGATCCAGGACTGGATGAATGCAGGCAACGATCCAGTGTTCCTCCAACTGCGCGACAACTTGATCCCGCGTCTTCATGCGTGTGCTGAACAAGAACAACGGGCCCTCCTGCGCGCGATGGACGGCCGGAGACTGGCCAGTGGACCCTCCGGGGCGCCCACCCGCGGTCGACCGGATGTGCTGCCCACTGGCCGGAACTTCTATTCCGTGGACCTGAGAGGTCTGCCAACTGAGGCGGCCTGGGATCTCGGCCGACGGAGTGCGGAACGTCTTCTGGATCTCTATCTGCTGGAGGAGGGCGAACCGCTCCAACATTTGGCCTTATCGGTCTGGGGAACGGCAACCATGCGCAACGGCGGTGAAGACATCGCCCAGTTGCTGGCGTTGCTGGGTGTCCGTCCCGTGTGGGATGGACCGACGCGACGCATGGTCGACCTGGAGGTGATCCCCCTGTCTTTGTTGGGCCGTCCGAGAGTCGATGTCACGCTGCGCATGTCGGGTTTGTTCCGCGATGCGTTTCCGCAACTGATCACATGGGTGCATCGGGCCCAGACCTTGGTGGCTGGATTGCACGAAGACGACGCGATGAACCCTCTCGCCGCACTGACACGTGAGCAGGGTGATCAAGCACGCATCTTTGGTTCAGCACCCGGGGCCTATGGCGCAGGGCTTCAAGCCTTGATCGACTCAGGGCAATGGGAGGACCGTGACGATTTGGGCGAGGCCTTCCTGGAGTGGAGCCAGTGGAGTTACGACGGAGCAGGAAATCCCAAACAAGACCGTGGGGCCCTTGAGCGCAGCCTCAGAACCGTTCAGATGGTGCTCCACAACCAGGACAACAGGGAACACGACCTGTTGGATTCCGATGACTATTACCAGTTCCATGGCGGCCTTGCCGCCGCGGTGACGCGCTTGAAACGATCAAGCCCCAACCTCTGGTTTGCCGACCATTCCAGACGCGAGCGCCTCAGGATCCACCCGGTGAAGAAGGAGATCGACAAGGTGATGCGCAGCCGTCTGCTGAATCCCCGCTGGATCAACGGAATGCAACAGCACGGCTACAAAGGAGCGTTTGAAATGGCCGCGAGCCTCGACTATCTGTTTGCCTATGACGCAGCCAGTGGAGTGGTCCCTGATTGGTGCTACACCGCACTCCAGGACCAATGGTTGAACTGCGAAACCAATCGCAGTTTTCTGATGCAGAACAACCCTTGGGCGCTGCGGGATATGAGCGAGCGTTTCTTGGAAGCTGCGAATCGTGGTCTGTGGTCTTCAGCGACTGAAGAGCGCCTCAACCAACTCAAGGAGCTCGTTCTCCAGGCGGAAACCACCGTGGAGAACGGACCCGATCAGGCGATCACTTGTTGAGATTGCGCACCATGTCCCGGAAGGGATCGATGGAACCAGGCGTCGATGACGACGTCTGAGAGGAACCACTGGTCGTAGGTGACGCCTTGAGTTGAGCCTTGCGAGCCGCTGGGGCCGCATCTGCAGCGGCGGGTGCATTGGTACTGAGCGCACTTCCCTTCATGCGCTGCTGAAGCTCTTGCTTCGTGATCGCCTCTGCGAAGGTTTTCTTCACCGGCTTCGGCACACCACCAGTCAACGAGGTGGTCTGTTGCTGTGCGGTGACTCCGCCTAGACCGTCTGATTGGGTCTCAACCTTGAAATCCATGGCCGTGACCTCGGTGACCAGTTCCTTGCCGCCGGGGTTGTCTGCAGTGCCAGGGAAGGTTCTGCGGATGGTCTTGGTTTCCCGCATGTAATCACGGTCACCAAGAGAAGACGATGCGTCGCTATCGAGGAAGAAGGCTTCTTCCTTCTTGGCGGGTTCAGGCTTCCGATTGAAGGCGTTGCCGCCTCCATTGGAGCCCGATTTCAGCAGACGATCGAGGAAGCCCATGCCTGGGATGTCAGGTTCTTAAGCGAACTTAGCGGCCTTTGAGGTCAAGACCGTGGGTATCGGTTCCACACGTACGTAAAAGGCCAAGATTTTTTAATTGCAAATCGATGGAATCACAGACAACAGGTGTGGGGCTCCAAACGGGCTGCATGTCGTAGTCGTACCAGGCTTCCCCACCATCAATCCCAATCGCAGCAGCCTCCTCGATCAACACCTCATGCCCAAGCCGATAGCGGGCCGGATGGGCCAGCACTGCAAGACCTCCGGCGGCATGAATCGCTCGCACCACAGCATCGGCACGCAGTGGCTCTCCCACAGCGGCATCACCTTGGTTGTAGAGGTGCAGGGCGCGATGACCATGATCAAAGCCAAGGGCCAGCACATGAACCAGGCACCCCTTCAGCAGACAGCTAATTTCCATGCCGGTCCAAAGCGTGGGTACTGCGGAGCCTTGCTCACCCTGAGCACTGAAATAATCCTGAATCCTGAGATAGGCGGCTGTGCTGTGGTGGTCGGTGACGGCCAGGTGCTCCAGCCCTAGCTGCTGAGCTTGCTGCGCAAGGGCTAAAGGCTCCAGGCTTCCATCACTGCACTGGGTGTGGCAGTGAAAGTTCAAACCACCAGGGCAACTCTCGACAGTGACCTGGTTAAGGACTGCGCAGAGTGGATGGGAGCGATCAGCCATGGACTCAGGCACTCGTGGAGGCTTCTTGGCGTAACCGTCTCCAGCGTGCATAAAACTGAATTGAAGCGGCCATGAACACCACCAGCGCAACCATGAACCAGGTGGCGGCTCCCGTCGGGAACTGATTCTTGAAGACAACCAGCATCACCACAATCACCAGCAACAAGGTGGGCAGCTCGTTCAAGGCTCTCAACTGTCGCCCGTTCCACTGACAGTCACCCCGCTGAAGCTGACCCATCAGCCTGTAGCAGAACCAGTGGTAAGCCAGCAATGCTGCGACGAAAGCCAATTTGGCGTGCATCCAGCCCTGCTGCAGCCAGCTGGGCTGAGTCACAAGTAAGCCGGCAGCCATCGACACAGCCACCACCATTCCCGGGGTGGTGATGATGTTGGCCAGCCTTCGTTCCATCAAGGCGTACTGCTGTTTGAAAGGTGCCTGGAGCTCAGGTGCAAGCTCTTCAGCCTCCACGTGATAGATGAACAGACGCACCAGGTAAAAGAGGCCCGCGAACCAGACCACGACCCCCACGATGTGGAGTGTCTTGAACCACAGGTAAGCCTCAGGTGGCAGGGTCATGGTGGATTGATGAACGCCTCGACCTTAGGGACCACTCAGTTCAAGCCGTCAAGAAACTGTGATGCCCGTTGTTGATGGGCCAGGAGCTTGTCAGGCGCCATTCGATCCAGATTGCGCGCCATCATGGCCAGTCTGTACTGGCTCCGGAAGAAATCCTGGTGCTGGTGGATGAAACTCCAGAACAAGCCATCCCAGATATCGCACCAATCCCCTTTGGGGTAATCCGACATCTTGCGCACATAGTTCGACCCTGAGAGATACGGCTTTGTGGTGAACAACCCTCCATCAGCGAATTGACTCATGCCATAGACATTTGGCACCATCACCCAGTCATAAGCATCCACAAAGAGATCCATAAACCATTGGTAAACGCGATCTGGATGGAATCTGCAAAGCAGCATCACATTGCCTATCAACATCAGACGCTCAATGTGATGACACCAGCCTGTCTCCAAGGCATGGTGAATCGCATCATCAATCGGAGGCAGTCCGGTTGTTCCCGTGTAAAAAGCCTCAGGAAGTGGCTGATTGTTAAAACCCCAAAAATTGGTGGTTCGCATCTGGCGTCCATGGCGTTGATACATCGACGCCATGAATTCACGCCAGCCGATGATCTGTCGAACAAACCCTTCCAATGAATTGAGGGGGATCGAGCGAGACTCTCCGGCCTCCAGAGCGCGACGGAGGACCTGTTCAGGGGTCAGCAGACCGATATTGAGCATCGGCGTCAGAACGCCATGCCACATCACTCTGTGGTGGCGGCTGATGGCATCTTCATAGTCGCCAAAGTGCTCGAAACGCTCTTCAAGAAATCGATCCAACCAATCCTGAGCCCCCTGATGATCAATCGGGTACAAGCAGTCCTTGCTCACACCGATCAGTGGCAGTGCCTCCGTCTCCAGTTGGGCCAAGGTGGTGGCGTGATCGACGAAAGGAGTGCAGGTCGGTTCCTGAGGAACGGCAATCCCTTTGGGTAATTTCTTGCGATTATCAGCATCGAAACTCCACTGACCACCAATAGGGCCTCCTTCGGGTGTCAATAACACACCCATTCGCTTGCGTTGCATCTCGTAGAAGCGCGCCATGAATGGCTTTCGGCCAGAACCGAAATGGCTCTCCAGCAGCTCAGGAGGGGTCAGCAACATCGGGGTGTTGCTTAGAACGATCTGTCCTCCCAGTTCAGTCAGCGTGCTTCTCAGCCGACGCTCGAGCAGATCGTCGAGGGGATTGACCAGATGAAAGACGCGATAGCCCTGCTGCCAGAGGAAAGTGATGTGCTCGGATGTGTCGGCTGCCTGGTTGTGATGCTGGATCGCAACCTCAAAGCCCTGTCCTTTCAGACGTTCGGCGTAGGTCTGCATCGACAGACGATGCAGGAGCGCCCGCTGACGATGAATCCGACCGGGCCAAGTGGGGTCGGTTCCAAACAGGAGAGGATCTTCCAGCAGCACCACAGGTCTGCCGGGTTGGAGTGATGGATGCTCAGCAAACAGCTGATTGGGATAGATCAGTGTGAGGTCCATCGCTCAGGAAACGTTCGGATTAGGCGGCATCAGAGACATAACGGCAGAGGCGCAAGCCGAGAGCCCGGGCATACCCCCGGTCCACAAGGCCCGCTTGAGGGCTAAGCACATTGGCGCGGCAATCCATCACCACTTTTTCGCGATGGCCCTGTTGATCCTCAAGGCGTAAAACAAGCTGCCAGTGATTCTTCGCGCTGCGGGTGATGGCATCAGCACACACCGGGCCGGTACACAGGCCTGGTGAGGCGAAAGCAGTCTTCGGTCCGATCACTAGCGCCAGAAGGCAGGGAATCAGCAGCAGTGCCACTCGCGTCCAGCGCTGGTCAAACCACCAGCGGCGCTGTCCCCGTCGTTGAAGCCTGTTAACCGAGCTCAGGATCAGACGTGGATGCAAGCGCAGGAGCCTCAGACTCATCAGGGTGAAAGTAGTCCCTGATCTGCTGCGCCAGCGAGGGACCGACGCCGGGAGCGACAGAGAGCTGATCCACCGATGCCAACTGAATTGCATCGATGGAATTGAAGTGGGCCAGCAGATCTCTGATCCGTTTAGGACCCAGCCCAGGAATGTCGGAAAGTCGCGAGCGTTTCATCCTCTCACCACGCTGCTGACGATGGAAGCTGACCGCAAAACGATGGGCTTCGTCGCGCAGACGACGGAGCAAGGCAACTCCCAGTTGGTCGGGTTCACTGTCAACCGGTTGACTCTCACCAGGCAGAAAGATTTCTTCCCGTTGCTTGGCGAGTGAACAGACGTTCAGATCCTCGTGAAGATTGAGCTCGCGTAGTGCCTCCATCACGGCCGAGAGCTGTCCCTTCCCACCGTCGATCATGACCACATCAGGCCAGTCGTTGAGACCATCGGTCTGAAGAGCACTGCCGCCTTTGTGCCGCAATGCTCCCAGATCAGCCCCTTCCGCCTTCACCCGGGCCCAGCGCCGGAAGCGCCTTCGCATGATCTCCGCCATCGCCATGAAATCGTCGCTGTGGCCCGCTTGGATGCTGGCGCTGCGGATCTTGTATTTGCGGTAGTGCTGTTTAGCCGGTAACCCATCGATGAACACCACCTGTGATGCCACCGCGTCACTTCCCTGGATATGACTGATGTCGTATCCCTCGATTCGCCGTGGAGGCCGAGGAAGCTCCAATAACTGCGCGAGATCTTCCGTGGCGAGGGCTTGCTGTTCCTGACCCTGCTGGGCTCGCAGGAGTTCAAACTCCGCATTGCGCTGCACCAGTTCAATCAGGTCCGCCTTCTGGCGGCGTTGCGGACACTCGATCACCACCCGCCGTTCACGCTGCTCCCCAAGCCATTCCTCCATCAATGGCTGTTGCGGCAGTGGATGCTGAACCAGCAACTTTGGCGGCACCTCAACGGCATCCACCTGGCTGTAGTGCTCTTCAATCACCCGTTGAAGGATCTGTCCAGGGTTCAGTCCGTGCGCATCGGCGGTGAATCCCAAGCGCCCAACCAATTTCCCGGCGCGCATTTGAAACAGCTGAACCGCAGCAACCTTGTCATCACAGGCCAGAGCCAAGACATCGCGGCTCACGGACGAATCGGGAAGACTCATTTTCTGATCGGCGGTCAGTTGATCCAATCCCTGGAGCTGATCCCTCACGCGCGCCGCTGACTCGAAATCAAGACGCTCCGCATAGCGCTCCATCTGTTCATTGAGCAGGACCTGCAACTCATCACTTCGGCCCTGGAACACCATGGCCACCTTGCGCAAGGTGCGGTGATAGTCCTCAGAGCTGATCTTTTCCTGGCAGACCCCAGGACATCGGCCAATGGCATGGTTGAGGCAGGTACGGTCCGCGTAAAGCGGCCTGGGTCGCTGCCGCAGAGGAAAGACCCGCTTGACCAAAAACAGCGTGCGGCGCAAAAGGCCTACATCGACATAAGGCCCGTAAAAACGGTCGAGCGGACTTCGGAAACGCCGCCGTCGGGTAATAAAAATGCGGGGGTAAGCCTCACTCCAGGTGATGCACAGGTAGGGATATTTCTTGTCGTCCTTCAACAGCACGTTGAAGTGGGGCTGATGGTTCTTGATCAGATTCGACTCAAGAACCAATGCTTCCGCTTCACTGTCAGTGACGATGAATTCGATCTCGCACACCTGACGGGTCATCAGGCGAATGCGTGGAGAAAGCTCGTGGCGACTGCGGAAATAGCTGCGCACGCGACTGCGCAGAGCCTTGGATTTACCTACATAAAGGATGCGATCTTCGCGATCACGCATCAGGTAGCAGCCGGGTTCTGAAGGAATCTCCTTCAGCCGTCGTTCGAGACGGTCCGGCTGCGTCAGTAAGGGTTGGGCTTCGGAATGGGGCACCAAAGGTGCGTCAACCTCCGTAGTTCCAGCCGGTGGAGGCCAAGTTCAGGGCATCACCGTCCTGAATCAGGTTTGCCGATTGCACCTCCCCAACGAAGACGCTGTGGTCGCCATGGGCGATGCAACCCACCACTTTGCATTCGACGCCACCAATCGCATCCTTGAGCAGAGGAAGACCCAGAGGACCTTCGTCGTAGGGAGCCGCTTCGAAACGACCGCCTACGCCGGACTGTGGCTTGAAGAACACGGCAGCAAGATCCTTCTGATCGGCGCGCAACACGTTGAGTGAGAACAGACCAGTGCGTTCGATCATCCCGTGGCTGGTGCTGTCACTGCGGACCGCCATCACCACCAGCGGTGGGTCAAAGGACCCCTGGGTCACCCAGCTTGCGGTGAAACCGTTGATCTGGTCAGCTTCACGCACCCCGCAAATGAACAGACCATGGGGGATCTTGCGCAGCAGAACCTTCTTGGCGTCGGCATCCAGGGTCATGGTCGGCGGGAGTGCAGTGGCGGAAATCTAATCAGCCAACGCTTCATAGGATCCGATCAGTGCAGAACGAGCGATGCGCGCTCTTTACCCCGGCAGCTTTGACCCTCTCACCCTGGGCCATCTCGACCTGATTGAACGCGGTTGCCAGCTTTTTGGTGAGGTGGTGGTGGCGGTGTTGCAGAACCCAGGCAAAACCCCAGCCTTCCCCCTGGAGCAAAGGCTTGAGCAGATCCGCACTGCGACTGCTCACATCCAAGGGGTGGAGGTGATCAGTTTTGACGGCCTGACCGTGCAGTGCGCACGAGAGCAGCAGGCCAACCTGATTCTTCGGGGGCTGCGGGCGATGAGCGACTTCGAATACGAGCTCCAGATCGCCCACACCAATCGATCGCTGTCTAAAGAATTTGAAACTGTCTTCCTGGCAACGTCAGCTCACCACAGCTTTTTAAGCAGCTCAGTCGTGAAAGAGGTTGCCCGATTTGGGGGGCCAGTCAGCCACATGGTCCCTGAGGTGGTGGCGCAGGACCTCGCGAGGCTCTTTAATTTGCCTTTCCAAGCGTAGAAGCGATGAGCGAGATACGGTTTCCTGTTCTCGACCAGCTCGACCAGCTGGAGGAGATCCTGCTCGAGGGCAGCCGCATTCCTTTCAGTGGTGGCCGCCTGGTCAACGAACAGGATGCCGTTGAGCTGCTCGATGCCGTTCGTGACACCCTTCCTGCTCAGGTCGGACAAGCCGATCAACTCCTGCAGAAGCGTGATGAATTCATTGCGACAGCGCAAAAGCAAGCTGAGGAGATCGTTCAGAAGGCGCAACAGCAGCGGGAACAACTGGTGAATGCTGCGGCCATTCGCCAGGAAGCTGAACGGCAGGTGAATGAACTGCGCGAACAAGCGCGTCAGCAATGTGAACAGCTGCTCCAAGGCACCCGTCAGCAGGCTGCCCAGATGGACAATGAGATGCAGACCAAGCTGTCTCAGCTCGAGCAGCAATACGCCACCCGGCGCCAGCAACTGGAACAGGAAGCGCTTCAACGCCGACAACAGCTTGATCAGGAAGCGATTGAGCTGAAGCGTCAGCTCGGTGAACAACACGAACGCAACCGCCAACAGGCCCTGCAGGAACTCGAGCAGGTCCGTCAGGAAGGCGTCCGGCTGCAGCAAGAAGCACAATCCGAAGCGGAACGTCTGCATCAAGACGCTCTTCACTATCGCCAGCAAACCCAGCAGCAATGTGAAAGCCTGATCCAGCGCACCCGTCAGGAGGCAGTCGCTGTTCAAGATGGTGCGAATCGGTACGCCGAACAAACCCTTGGCGAGCTGGAGACCCGCCTCAAGGAAATGGCCCAAGTCGTTCTTTCCGGTCGCCAGGAATTGGTCAAAATTCAGACCATCCGCCCCAGCGACACCCAGACCACAAGGCTTCAATCCAGTGAGCGCGGTGGTTCGGAGGCGGTGCCGATCTCTCGGGCACGGCGGGCGGCGTCCCGTCTCAGGTCGATGAAGGGCACGGGCTGAGCTGTTGGACTGAGCGAAGCACCTGCCCGATCGTTGCATTCGGAGCGGGTGCTCCGTTGGAAATCATGCTCACAAAACGGAGACCATCTTTGGTCTGAAGGATTCCGGAAACGGATCGCACGCCCGTAAGAGTGCCTGTTTTGCCGTGAAAGCGACCCTCCAAATTGCTGCCGCGGAAATAGTTCCGCAATGTGCCCCTTTGACCGGCGATCGCCATGGACGACCTGTAGTAAGCACTTAAGGGGTGCTGGTTCATGCGCAACAGCAGAGCCGCGAGGGTCCGACTGGTGACCCGATTTCCCCTCGACAGGCCACTACCATCAGCAACCCGCAAGCCGGCAGTCGGAAGATTCTGAGCGCGCATCCACTGCATGGCGGAGACAGATGCCTGGCTCAGATTCCATTGGTCTGCTGCCTCACGTAGCAGAACCTCAGCCGTGAAGTTGTGGCTTTCCGTATTCGCAAGGCTCAGCAAGGCATGCATGGGGGCAGAGCTCTCCTCATGCAGAACAACAACGCCTGTATCGGCACCGGTCTGGGAGACCAAAGGTGGCTTTACACCCATCCGAACGTTGCCCCCCTGGCGCTCGATCTCGCGTTGGAGCAGCGTCTGAAAACGGGCCGCTGGATTGCGAATCGCCCTGCCGAGAGCATTGCTGGTTAGAGCAAGCCGCGTGATGGGAGCGCCATAGGCCTCGACGCGATCGGCAGGGTGCCAGTCACGGGGCCACCAGCGCTGTTGAGGCTCTTCTCGCAACAGCAGTTGCACCTGACCACCTTTCGCGGCCCGGGCTCCACCTTGGCCAAGCGCAGCCATCGCGAAGCGCTGAACGCCCACCAAGCCAAGATCAGGGTCACCTTCACCGGTGATCTCCATCGTCCCGTCAGGACGACGCAGCAACTTGGTCTTGAGACGAAAATCCGGACCGAGGCGATCCAGTGCGAACGCTGTGGTGATCAGTTTTTGGTTGGAGGCGGGCACCCGAGGCAGACCACCATTGACGTCTCCAATCAGAGCCCCATTGGGATCGACAACGCTCACACTCCAGGCGGCTTTCGACCGACCCAGAGACCGAAGCAAGGATGCTTGCAAAGGAGCACAAACCCTGCCCAGTTGAAGGGTGGGTAAAGCCCGGTTGCTCGCCGGTGGTGGTGGCGTCAGCAACGGAACAGAAACCGCTGGTTCAACCCCTTCAGCAAGGGCCTCCTGCAGCTTGGTTTTGCGTGCTTGCGCCCATGAGGGCGCCGCCAAACCAGCGATGATCAAAGCAACCAACGGTGGGCTGAGAGCGTTGGGTTTCATCACTCCACCTCAACTCCGCTCACGGTGCCGTTGACGCGGTAGCGAGGACCTTCCAATTCGACCGGGGAACCAATCTTCAGGTTCGTGCCAGCCATTACCACGCCAGACCCCGACACCGTCGCTTCGCCCTTGAGCACGAACCGGGCTTCAAGAATCCCTTGGAGCTCGCGATTGGGATCGACAGCCTGAACCACACGTCCGTCCGGCAACACCGTCGTCAACTTGCTGGAAATGTCTTGAATCTCCACCAAGCGAACTGAACCAGCTGGTTGGTTGCGGATGACGATGCTCGTCTTGCCATGGTCCAGTGCATCAGCGATCAACTTCGACCTGTTGGCCGTCGACAATCTGCGCACATCCACACTGACCAGTACGGGTTTGACGCTGCCCGTCGCCCGGGCCACGGTGTTGCTGAGCTTCGGGCTCCAGACCACGCCGGCAAGTGCAACGAGAGCAACGGCTCCGGCGAGGGCATCCATCCAAGAGACCGCCTTGAACCTGTTCGCGCCAGCCATGGGATACCGAATTTGAATGCCAATTTAAGGAGTGATTCCAGCTGGATCAACCTGCTGGTTCAAACCGTTTTGAGAAGCAAGGGATGATCAGCCGCGCAGATCATTAATGAATCGATCCATCGCACCCACCTGTCGTTTGAGTTCAGCGCCCTCTCCGTACAGAGCCTCTTCAATCGCTTCAGGTTCCGGCCTGGCCTCAAAACTGCTGACGGCTCGATGCCCGTCGGCATCACGACGGAACAACCACCAGGGCTGGGGGCAATGACGCTGAAGCGCTCCCTCGGCAAGGGGCTCGAGCCAATAGGCCGTTTTCCAGGTGGCGACAAAGCCACGTCGTCGGGTTCTGGCCACGTTTCCAATCCCGACTGCAGCATCCTCAAGCCTGCCGTTCAGCATGGCCACCGGTCCGCTCCAGGACTCTGCGACGCTCTCAAACTCCTCGTAGTCACTCGGTTGAGGAGCGACTGCCAACAGAAGACGCGTGGCTGAGTCCGAAAACTTCCCTCGCTTGAGGTCCATCAAGGAGCAGCAGGCATCAGCCAACTCAGGAGCATCCCGCTGAGCTAAGGCGGCTGCGCCTGCATCAGGCCAGGCCACAACCGGGTCAAGGCCTGCATCGCGTAGTCCTTGGACGAAGCGAATGACCACCGGCAGAAGACGAAGCCCTTCGAACCTCCAGGTCACCGTCCAACGCCGGCCTTCTTCGTGCTTGAGAGCGTGCAGCAATGCCTGGAGTGCATCTGCCTCAGCCGTCTTCAGATCCGCAGGGAGGGTGACGCTCACAGGACATCGTTCAGTGGGTGGAGGGTAACGCGGTCAACGATCTCTCAGCGCACCTTGGCCGCTGAGCTCAGGACGCTTCGGAGACAGCAGCAAGAGCCTGATCGAGGGCTTCCCTCAATGGCGGGAAATGCTGCGGAGACACCCAGGATCCCAAGCTCAGTCGCAATCCTGAACGTTGCAGGCTTGGCGCCACTTGCATGGCTGCCAGCACAGGACTGCCTGTGTCTTTCCCAGACGAACAGGCACTGCCACTGCTGACGGCGATTCCACGTCGGGCTAATTCGCGCACAAGAGCTCGACCCGAAAGGGGCTGGCCATTGTGGTCACTGACCAAGACTGAAATGTGATGGGGTAATCGCCAGCGCGGATCTCCGGTGAGCTGAAGCCTGGGATCCTCTAGCAAACCTTCCATCCACTGATCCCTCAAGACAGCGATGGCTGGCAACGGATCTTGGGTCTCCTTGCTCCAATCTGCGGGAGTCCAGCGCGGCGATTGCTCCAGGGCTGCAGCCATACCGGCAACTAACGGAACGGGCTGCGTTCCCGCTCGCAGGCCCTGTTCCTGACCGCCGCCGCCGAGAAGAGGACCGAGGCGCCGGCGGAGAGCAGACCGTGCCAGCAGCAGCCCGACCCCTTTTGGACCCCCGAATTTGTGGCTGGAAGCACTCAGCAGGTCAACCGGCAGCTTGGCCCAGTCAGGACACCCCTGACTGAGAACTTGGGTTGCATCCACATGGAATGGAATCCCCCGTTGCTGGCAAGCCAGTCCCACTGTGTGGATGGGCTGCAGGGTGCCCACTTCGCTTTGGCCCCAGATCAACGAGACGAGCACTGTTGGTGGAGCCAGGAGTGACTCCAGGCAGTCGAGTCGAATGCGTCCGAGGCCATCCACTGGCCAGGTCTGTAGCTCCCAGCCCTGCGCCTTCAATTGTTGTGCTGCAGCTGTGACCGCCGGATGTTCCACCGCGGAAATCACCACCCGGCCTGGGGGACGGCTCAAGGCCATCCCACCAAGGGCCAGGTGAACAGATTCGGTCGCTCCTGACGTGACGATCACGTCATCGGGGTTGGCATTCAACGCAGAAGCAACACGCAGGCGTGAGCGTTCCAGCAGGTCTGCAGCATCCAACCCCGGCTGATGAAGGCTGGATGGGTTGCCCCATGCTGTTGCGTGAGCGCGAACGATTTCATCGACAACACCGCTCCGTGGAGGAGCTGTGGCGCAGCTATCGAGATAAATCGAGGTGCGTGGCTCAGCCACCGAGGTTCTGATCGATCCTGGAGCGTGTGCGCTCTTCAAGAGAGTCGGTTGCCAGATTGATCATCGCGTCGAGGGACATGGAATCGAGAAGTGACTGCACTTGTTGCTGCGCTTCAGCGCGCAGACAGTTATCCGGTTGCCGGCAACCGTCTTGACAATCGCGTGAGCAATCAAAAGTGGCAGATCCTGCTGATGTCTTTTGCGCTGGTTGTGGAGCGGCGGGCGGCTTGCTGGGCTGGCCGATGGGGAAAGGCACAAGCTCCGGCACAACAACCCCGTCAAAAACGGCTTCGGCAGGGCCGGTCATGAACACCGATCCTCCACGATCAGGCCAGCTGATTTGCAGCGGGCCGCCGGGGAGCATGACCTCTGCAGTGGCCTCAGACAGACCCAGCAGGTGCGCAGCGACCAAGGTGGCGCAAGCGCCCGTTCCACAAGCCAGTGTTGGCCCTGCACCCCGTTCCCAGACCCGAATGTCCAGCGCATCACTTCCCTTGACCTGGAGGAAATGCACATTGGTTTTGGCAGGGAAGCTCGGATCCACTTCCAAAGCCGCTCCCCATGCATCAAAAGGAATGGATGCCAGGTCGGGGACAGGAACCACCACGTGAGGGTTCCCCATCCCCACGGCAGCAACCTTGAGCAGATCCCCGTTGATCGTCAATTCACCTTGGGGAAGGCCCTGCTCGCCCACAGCCAAGGTGGTGGGAACAGTGTCTGGTGCCAGCATCGGTGCTCCCATGTCGACCTTGATCTGGCCGTCCTCCTGCAGGACGGGGATGATCAAACCGGCGGGCGTTTCGATACTCCAGGAGCGGCCTGGAGCATCGCCATCACTATCTGCCAGAAACCGGGCAAGGCAGCGAATGCCGTTGCCGCACATCTCCGCTTCGCTGCCATCAGCATTGAAGATGCGCATGCGCAGTTCCCCAGGTCCCTCCGGAGGAAGGGCCAGGATGATTCCATCACCGCCGACGCCAAAGCGGCGATCACAAATCCGCCTCACCCATTGGGGATCTGGAGAGGTGATGGAGGCATCTAAACGACCATCTCGGCCTTCGATCAAGACGAAGTCATTGCCGAGGCCCTGATATTTGCTGAACTGCAGCATGGGTTCCCTGTCTGCGCCGAAGCGATGGATGACACCAGTTTCGACCCCAGTCTGCCGGGTGTGCGACAGCTGCAGGCCTGGACCCGTGAACAGCGTCTACTCAGGCTGGAATTGCCCAACGGAACAGTTCAGGAGGGTGTTTTGCAATGGCAAGACCCAGACTTTCTTGCGCTACGTCGCACGGATGCCAGTGAACTGGTCTTGATCAACCGTCGGCAGATTTTGGTGATCCGTCCTCTCGGCTGAACGTTGACCCACAAGGTTGCGTGAATGGGCTGTGGCACGATCTCAGCCAGGTGTATTTCGCCCGTGACTGCCGCGTCGTCCTCCCAGCCTGAATCCAGCAACGGCCAGCGCCGCTACGACCCGCTCGATACAGAGCAGCGATGGCAGTCCCATTGGAAGGACATCGACCTCGACAGCACTCCGGCTGCAGACGATCCCCGTCCTCCCTTTTACGCGTTGTCGATGTTCCCCTACCCCTCGGGGAGCCTGCACATGGGGCATGTCCGCAACTACGTCATCACTGACGTGATTGCACGGGTGCAGCGGATGCGTGGCGATGCAGTGCTGCATCCCATGGGGTGGGACGCCTTCGGACTCCCTGCAGAAAATGCGGCCATCGAACGCGGCATCGACCCTGGCGTCTGGACCGATCACAACATCGGTCAGATGAGGGATCAGCTCGGTCGCCTGGGGTTATCGATCGACTGGACCCGAGAGCAGGCCACGTGCCACGACGACTACTACCGATGGACGCAGTGGTTGTTCCTGGAATTGCAACAAGGAGGCCTCGCTTATCAAAAGGAGGCCCAGGTCAACTGGGATCCAATTGATCAAACCGTTCTGGCCAACGAGCAAGTGGATGCTGATGGGAAATCCTGGCGCTCCGGTGCTGTCGTCGAGAAACGTCTTCTGCGTCAGTGGTTTCTCAAAATCACCGACTATGCCGATGCTTTGCTGGATGACCTTGATCAGCTGAAGGGTTGGCCAGAGCGAGTGCGCACCATGCAGGCCAATTGGATTGGCCGCTCAAAGGGCGCTGAAATTCAGTTCTCGCTGACGGGCGATGCAGCAGCCGCTGTTGGTGCCGACAAGACCATCACGGTCTTCACCACGCGACCCGACACCCTGTTTGGTGCCAGTTACGTCGTACTGGCACCAGAACATCCTCTTGTCAACGCGATCACCAGTGCAGACCATCGCGATGCCGTCACAGCATTTCGCGACCTGATGAGCACCCTCAGCTCGGACGAACGCACTGCTGAGGATCAACCCAAGCGCGGACTACCGATTGGCGCTGAAGTGACCAATCCAGTGAACGGAGAGAAGCTTCCTGTCTGGATTGCTGATTACGTGCTCGCTGACTACGGCACCGGCGCCGTGATGGGT